>NCBR01000091.1 GCA_002279285.1 Acidobacteria bacterium 37-71-11 | reverse complement strand
GGCGACCGCTACGGGCGTGTGGGGCGTGATGACCGCCGGGCGCGTACCGTCATCGCCGCGAAAGCAAGCTGTCATCCCCGCGAACGCGGGGATCCAGGACCTTCAAGGGGGAAACCGCAACAACCATGGGTTCCCGCGTGCGCGGGAACGACGACTTTTCCCCGCATGCGCGGGAACGACAACCGGACGGCGGCGGACCGGGCGGGGTCAGACGGTGAGGCGGCGCAGGAGGGCGAGCAGTTCCTCCTCGTCGAACGGCTTGGTGACGTAGTAATCCGCGCCGGCGGCGTGACCCTTCTCCTGGTCGGCCTTCTGCCCGAGCGCGGTCAGCATCACGATCTTTGTCCCGGCGAGTTCCGGGTCGGCCTTCACCGTCCGGCACACGTCGAAGCCGTCCCGCTTCGGCATCATGGCATCGAGGAGGACGACCACGGGGCGCAAGGCGCGGATCTTCTCGAGCCCATCCTCGCCGTCCTCGGCGGTCGCGACCGGGAAGCCCTCCATCTCGAGGATGAACGACACGGTCTCCCGGATGTTGGGCTCGTCGTCAACGAGCAAGATGAGCGCGTTACCCACCTGCGGCCTCCGTCTTGCGCACGATCATGATGGTCTGGTCGTCGATCGCCGGCGCGCCGCCGGTGAACGCCGCCACGTTGTCGAGTACCGCATCGAGCGCCGCGGACGCCGAGGCGAAGTTCCGGCGGAGCGCGTGATGCAAGCCTTCCACGCCGAACGGGGCCGAGCCGTCGCCGACCGCCTCGCTGATTCCGTCGGAGTGGAGCACCAGCAGGTCGCCGGTCTCCAGACGCCCCTCCTGCAGGGGGTAGTGCTCGCCCGAGCGGACGCCGAGCGGCAGCCCGCTTGCCTCGAGCACCTCGATGCTCCCGCCCGCCCGGCGCACGAACGCCCGTGGGTGCGCCGCCGTGGCGATGGCGAAGCGCCCGGTGTTGGGGTCGGCGAACGCGATCACCGCGGTGGCCATCGTGTACCAGTTGAACTCCCCCTGGGTAAGCTGGCCGTTGACCAGCTGCAGCAGGCGGGCCGGCGTCTCGACGGCGTCGGCGAGGGCGTCGAGGCGGGCGTACAGCGCCGCGAGGGCCAGCGCGACGCCGATCCCGTGGCCCGTCAGGTCCACGACGCCCAGGAGCAACGAGCCGCCGGCGAGGCGGCGTTGCAGGAACCCGTCGCCGCCGACCTGGGCCACCGGCCGGCAGCGGGCGGCGATCTCAAAGGTTCCCAGGCGCGCAGCCGGCGGCGGGAAGAGCCGTTGCTGGATCTCCGCCGAGAGCTCGAGCTCGCGCATGATACGGGCTTTGTGTTCAGCCTCCCCGACCAGCATCCGGTTGGTGAGCGCCACGCTCGCGAGGTCGGCGAGCAGCTGCACGAGCTTGACCTCCTCGGCGCCGAACGTGCTCCCGCCCGGGCGGCGCGCGAGCATCACGAGGCCGAGCACGCGTTGGGTGCTCCGCAGCGGCGCGATCAGGCACGGCTGTCCCGCCTCGACCGCGACGCCGAGTTCGGCCTCGCCGCCCCCCTCGGCCGGCGCCGAGAAGGCGATCGGCTCCCCGTCGTCGAGGACCTCCGCCGCCAGCCGGGTCGCCGGCACGCGGTCGCCGATCTGCAGGCCGGACGGCAGCGCGCCTTCGGCCACCTCGAGGTCGATGCCGTCCCAGGTGCACACCACGACGACCTGCGATTCGATCGCTCCGAGGCGATCGACCAGCCAGCGGTCGATCTCATGGTCGCCGAAGCCGTGCCTGAGCAGCCCGCCCGACGAGAAGACGAGGTTCTGCTCCCACCACAGCCTGCGGACGACGGACGCGAGGTCGTCGATGGCGAGGCGGGCCACCGCCATCCGCTCGAGCGCCGCCACCGCGACCCCGCCGACCCCATCGCCCGCCGGAGGGGGCAGCAAGAGCGTGCCGAAGGCCTCGCCGCAGCGCACCGCGAGGGCGCGGGTGGCGGACCCGCTGTCGCCCGATTGGCAGACCAGCTCGCCGGCCGGGTCGAGCAGCACCGCGCCGCCGGCGGCGAGCGCCACGGCGTCCAGGAACGGCTGCACGTCGCGCGGGAGGAACCACCGCTTCATTGTTGCGGCGCCCCGGCCATCGGGAACAGCAGGCTCACGACCGTGCCCTTGCCCTCCTCCGAGGTGACCTCGAGGGTGCCGCCGTGGTTCTCCGTCACGCGCCGCGCGACCGCGAGCCCGAGGCCGAGGCCGCGCGGCTTGGCGGTGAGCACGTTGCCACCCTGCCAGAACACTTCGCTCACGTGCGGCAGGTCCTCCGCCGGGATGCCGAGGCCCGTGTCCTCGACGCGCATCTCCACCATCGCAATGGCGCCCCGCCGCAGTGGGCGCACCGTCACCACCAAGCTGCCGGCGTCGCGGTTGAAGTCGATCGCGTTCCTGACGACGGCGCGCAGCGCGGCCTCGATCTGGTCGCCGTCGCCGACGATCTCGTCCAGGCCGGACGCCACCTTCACCTGCACCGTCAGATGTTTGGCGGCGACATCCCCCTTGAGCGGCGCGAGGACGCGTCGCAGGAGGTCGGGGATCTCCACCGCGGTGGGCGCGGGCCGGCCCTCCGGCACGCCCAGCACCAACGCCTGGAGCGACGACGAAATCAGCTCGGCGAGACGGGTGGCCTCCTGGGTGATGATCTCGACGAACTTGACGGCCCTCTCGGGAGGCATCTCGTCGTAGCGCGCCAGAATCCGGCTGGCGGTCTGGATCGCGGTGACTGGCGTGTTCAGCTCGTGGGCGATGCGGTTCAGCAGGTCGCCCTTGAGGCGCTCGAGGTCGCGCAACTGCCGGTTGGCGGCCTCGAGGGCGAGGTTGCGGTCCTCGAGCTGCTCCGCCAGCGTCTGCGCCCTGCCGAGCGCTTCCTGGAGCTTGCCGGTGCGCTCCGCCACGGCCTCCTCGAGGGAGCGGTTGAGCTGCTCGAGCGACCTCCAGGCGCGCGAGTTCGCGAGGGCGGTCGCCGCGTTGGCGCCGAGCGCGGTCACGAGCTCGAGGTCGTCGTCGGCGAACGCCCCCCGCTCCTGATCGGCGTACGCCGTCACGATCCCGAGGGGCCTGTCCTGGGCCACGAGCGGCACGGCCAGGAGCCCGATCAGGCTCAGACCGCGGACCTCGTCGGCCCACGGCGAGTCCAACAGCTGTGCCGGCTCGAGCTCGTCGACCCGCGCCAGGAACGGCTGCCGCGACGCGAGGATGACCTCGGCCGGGGACTCGCCCTTGTCGTTGCGGCGCGCGAGCGGGTCCGCGGCAAGGCCGCGGCGCAGGACCTCGACGAGCTCGCCCTTGTGGTCGAGGAGGAGCAGCGAGCCGCAGCCGACGCGCAGCTCGGCGAGGAGCCGGTCGAGAAACGAGGTCGTGACCTCCTCGGGTTCGCGCGCGAGCGACATCACCCGACCGAACTCGTTGATCGAACGGAGCATCGCCACACGCCGCCCGAGCTCGTCGGTGAGCTGGTCGAGGCGCGTGTTGAGGTCGGTCATGGCGACGTTGGCGCGCACCGCCTCGCCCACCAGGTCGTCGTCGTGCAGGTCGTCGCCCTGCATCGCCGTCCGGATGACGACCGGCGCTTCGACCTGGGGCGGCGGGCCCTTGCGCACCAGCGGCTGCAGCGCCGCGGTCACGTTGCCCACCAGACGTTGGAGCGCGTCAGGCTGGCTCGACAGGCCCAGCCGATCCGCCACCGCGAGGACCGTGGCCTGGGTGACCGCCGAGAACGCCTCGACGATGCCTTCGCCCGAGGTCGCCACCGTCTCGAAGGCGGGCCAGCCGCGCGCGTTCAGCAGCTGGTCGAGCTCCGTCCGCGGCAGCACGTCCGGCAGGTCGCGCTTGTTGTAGGTCAGGACGATCGGGACGGTGTCCGGGTTCAGTCCGTTGGCGCGCAGGTTCTCCATGAGGTTCGCGAGGCTTTCCTCGTCGGCCTTGGCGAGGGCGCGCTGGGAGTCGGCCACGAACATCACGCCGTCGCAGCCGCCGAGCACGGCGCGCCGCGTCGCGTTGTACTGCACCTGACCCGGCACCGTGTAGAGCTGCAGGGTCAGCTTGTAGCCGCGGACACGGCCGAGGTCGAGACCGAGCAGGTCGAAGAACAAGGTGCGGTCGGTCGCCGTGTTGAGGGTGTACAGCTTGGTCCGGCGCTGCGGGTCCGTGACCCGGTGGATGTACTGCAGGCACGTCGTCTTGCCGCACAGACCCGGGCCGTAGTAGACCACCTTCAGCTTCACCTGACGGTACTGGTTGTCAAACTGAACCATCGCGCCCCCGCCCCTCGCTCCCGCCCGGCAGCTCGACGACGAACAGCGCGCCGTGCGTGCGCCCGGGCTCGGCCCAGATCCGGCCGCCGTGCTTCTCCACGATCTGGCGCGAGATCGTCAACCCGAGCCCCGACCCCCGGCGCTGGTCGTCCACTCCGAGCTGCTCGAACCGGTCGAATATCTGCTCTTCGCGGCCCGCCGGGATACCGGCCCCCTCGTCCTCGACCTCGAGGCGGACCCCCCGGCCGTAGGGCCGGTACCGCAGCCGCACCGCGGCGCCGTCCGGCGAGTGCTTGATCGAGTTCGACACCAGGTTCACCAGGACCTGCGTGATTTTGTCGCGGTCGAGCTCCACCACGACCGGCTCGGGCCAGGGCTCGACCTCGAACCTGAGGTTGCGTTCGCCGACGAGCGCGGAGAACGACTCCTGCACGTCGCGCACCAGCTCGTCCACCGCCGCCGGGGCGAAGCTCCACTCGACATGGCCCGCCTCGATCTTGGCGAGGTCGAGCAGGTTGTTGATGAGGCGCGTCAGGCGCCGGCCCTCCTGGTGGATCACCTTGGCGAACCGCTCGACCGACTCGGGGCGTTTGCTGCCGTACCTCATCAGGACGTTCGCCGCCGAGAGGATCGCGGACAGAGGCGTGCGGATCTCGTGGGAAACCATGGAAAGGAACTCGGTGTGGCGGTCGTTGAGGCGCTCGAGCTCGTCGGCGCGCGCCGCGTGGCGGCGGGTGGCCTCGACCCGCCTCAGTCCGGCGCGCACCCGCGCGATCAGCTCGTTCCAGCGGAACGGCTTGAGCAGGCAGTCGTCGGCACCCTCGTCCATCGCCGCGAAGAGGTCCTCCGGCGAGGCCACACCCGTCATCAGCATGACGTACATGTCCGCGAGCCGGCGGTCCTCCCGCACGCGGCGGAGGAGCTGGAAGCCGCCCAGGTCGGCGATCACGACGCCGCTGATCAGGAGATCGACGGCGCCGCTACAGGCGATCTCCCATGCCGCGACGCCGTTCTCCGCCGTGCGGATCGCAACGTCCGGGAACTGGTCCGTAAGCGCGGACTCGATCGCCGCGCGCAGCGTGGGGTCCTCGTCGACGACCAGGATGACCGACCGCTTGTCTCGATGTTCGGCACACATTGGAAAGAATTGTAGCAAGAACCCGGGCGCATGGGCGTTTCTTCTGAAGCGGTCGACTCGGCGGGCGGAAGGCAAGAAACAGCGCGCGCGGCGCGCGCCCCACATCTGCATCACAAGACCCCGCTCGATCGTGCGCCGCGCAAGCGAGCGGAGGCGGGTGCGGGTTACCGGGCGCGGTGCTTGAGTTTCTCGATCGAGAAGGTCGGCACCGGCAACGCCTTGGGAACGGACCGCGCCGCGACCGCGCGCACCGAGGCGGCCTGCGCCAAGAGGCCGACCTTGCTGATCTGCGCCTCCACCGCGGCGGCGTCCCCGGTGGTGTTGTTCAGGACCGTGGCGTAGGGGTAGACCATCGCGTCGCCCGGCCCGCTCGTGATGTACACCGCCACCGTCCCGCCGGTGAGGTTACCGGCCTCCAGGCGCCACTGCTCATGGCCGTTCGGAGGGATCACGTGATCGTAGCGGCCGACGATGTTGCCGCTCGTGTCCTGGATGTCCTCGCGCACGGTGACCCAGTCGCTCGTCCACGACGCGACGCCGACGTTGGTCCTGAAGTCGGCGTCGTCGGAGATCTGCGGCAGGTAGGCGATCACCGAGGAATTGACGCCGAAGCTCGCCGGGAACCCGGGGAAGTCGGTTCCGTACTCGCCGCCCGCGCCGTACGGGGCGAGCGTGTAGGTGCGCGCGAACACGGCGAAATCGCAGCTCGTGTCGCCGGCGGTGTTCGGGCAGTTGTTGGCCGTAGTGTCCGCGTAGACCAGCATCGCGCCCTTGTCGCCCCGGGCGTCGAAGCCGTAGGGCCCGAGGACGTCCCAGAGGTTGAGCGTCTCCCACGGCTGCAGATCAACCAGGGGCGCCGTGGGCGCGCTGCTGTTGTCCCGGTCCGTGGGCAGGAACACCAGCTTGACGTAGAGGACCGTCTGGTGCGGGTTGTACAGGGTGAGGTCGGTGTGCCAGTCGGTACCGTTGAGCCCCGTCAGGTTGGCCACCGACGGGACGACATAGGCGCTGGTCATCTCCCGGGCCATCGCCGGGACGGCCACCGCGACCACGGCCACGAGCAGTACGAACCTGCGAATCATGCGCCACCTCCGTATCGCAATTATGCAGGGGCCGTGCCAGACCCCGGTGCGGCGACGGTCCGCCGGCCGGGCGAGGGTGTCACCGTTTGGGGTCACTGCGGCGGAACGGTGTATCGTTACCGGAGCGGAGGTCCGGGTGCGTTCGATCTTCACTCTCGTGGGCTTGCTCATCGTCATGGTCGTCGCGCTCGTGCTCGCGACGCGCCAGACCCACCACGATGTCGAGGCGGTCAAGAGTGTGACGTTCGCGCTTCCGAGCGACGCGGCGCCGCAGCCGTTCGACGCGACGGCGGCGACGCGCCTTGCGGGACGCCTGGAGGAGCTGGCGGGACGGACGCAGCTCCCGGCCGGCGAGTTGCGCGAGGCGGCGGCGAAAGCCGCCGGCTGGGCGGCCGGGCAGGTGCCGGGGACCGCTGCGTACCACACCGCGGTCAACCTGCGCGGGGCCGCCGACGAGCTGCTCGCCGCATCGGACTCTCTCGCCGACCCGCACCGCGCCACCGCCCGGCGCCTGCTCGCCGCCGCCGAAGCCGCGCCCGGCACCTCCGGCGGCGGCCCGAGCGCGATCGGAGGGCTGCGCGACAAGCTGCAGGAGATCCAGCAGTCGCATCAGGAGCAGCTGCAGCAGGCCGATCACGACTGAAGCAAGGGTCCGGGCAGCGGGCACCGGACAAGCAAAGACGTGGGTCGTGGGTCGTGGATCGTGGATCGTGGGTCGTGGATCGTGGGTCGTGGATCGTGGGTCGTGGTCCGAGCCGGCTGCGCCGGCCGCAGGCCGCGCAGCTTCGAGCGCCCCCGTCGAAGGCGAAGAAGCGCGCCCGGCGGTCGCGCCCCACATTAGAAACAACGACGCCGACAGGCAGGGCGTTGCAGCTTGCGGCGTGTAGCCGCGCCGCCGCCGTTGGGCCAGCTGCAAGGCGCGCGATCCCCGCCGCACCGGAGCGTAGCCGGAGGCTACGTGAGGATGCGAGCGGGGTGAGCGCAACGCCAGGCGAGACGCGGCTCCGCCGCGGCTCGCGGGGGGCGCGGGGGGTCTAGAGCGGCCGGGCGGGTGGTGGAGCGGCCGCGGGCCCCCCGCCCGGATAGTGGTCCGACGCCGGCGGCGCCTCTGCCGGCGCCCTGCGGCGGCGCCTCGGTCAGACGAGGAGGTCCGGGATGTTCGTGGTCACGACCTCGCCGGCGCCGAACGCCGTCAGCTCCTGCGCCACCTGAGCCAGGAAGCGCTTGACACCCACGGTTCGTTCCACCGCCACCGCGCCCCACAGGTGTGCCGCCGTGGTCGGGCCGGCGCCGTGCGTGACGAGCACGATCGGGTGGAGCGGCCGCCCGTACTCGACGACCACGCCGGCGACCAGAAGGCAGGCGGCGCCCGAACCGAGATAGCAGCCCTCCACCCTCGCGACCGTCGTCCCCCACCGCCACGGACCGCGCGGCAGGTCGCACCACGCGACGGCCAGGTCGGCGGTCCCGTCCCGGATCACGTGCGGCATCGGCTACCAGGAAAACGCCAGGCCGAGGTTGGCGGTGAAGATCTGCGGCCGTTCGGCGTGCTGGGTGCGGTGCATCGCGATCTCGGCCGTCACCCGGGTGCGGCGGGTCAGGTTGAACCACTCGCCGAGCCCAAGGTACCAGCCGAGCTTGGTCTCCTCGACCCCCGCGGGCGGGCGTCTCGCCTTGAGGTCGAGCTTGTACGAGCCGACCCCGGCCGAGAGCAGCGAGGTCCCGAAGGTGTCGTCGATGAGGTAGTCGATCCCGGCGGTATAGGCGCGGTAGCGCGCCGGCCAGCCAACGCCGTCGATCACCGTCACGTGCGGGAGGTCGGCAGCCTGCAATCGGAACAGCGTGTCGTTGCTGATCGGAAACGCCACGAACGCCGCCGGCGCGCCGTCCGAGCTGTGCAGGAAGTTCGTGTTGGGCGAGGTCGGCGCCTGCCACTCCCAGCTCGCGCCCCACGACGCACCCACCCAGGCCACCTGCCCGTTCGCAGCACTCGCCACGCCCAGCGCCAACACCGCCGCGCACGTCCAACGCATGGTCGCCTCCTGGTGTGAGTATACGGGCATCCGCCGCACGCCGTTGCCGGTCGCCGCGCGCGGAGCCGGTGGCAGGCGTGGGTCGAGCTGGTACAATCCCTCCGCCATGGCGAAGCTTGCCGAGGCCCTCGCCTTGACGTTCCTCCCATCCACGTGCGCGATCTGCAGCGGTGCGCTCGCGTGGAGCGGGAGCCGCGCCGGGATCTGCCCGGGCTGCTGGGGTCGGGTTGTGCGTCACACCGGCCCGCTCTGCCCCGTGTGCGGCAGCCCCGAGGTGGCCGCCGCCGAGCCTTGCCTGGCGTGCCGAACGGGTTCAAAACGCGGGGGCGGGACGAGATCGCCGGGCCAGCCGGGATGATGATGGCGGATGCCTTCCGCCGCGCCGGCTGGAGCCGTCCGGACGCCGTCGTCTCGGTGCCGATGACCTGGCTGCGGCGGCTGCGGCGGGGCTACGACCAGGCGGGGCTGCTCGGCCACGCCGTGGCCCGCGAGCTCGGGCTCCCGTTCGTGCGGGCGATGCGCCGGCGCGGCCGGGGTGCGCAGGTCGGCAGGAGCCGCTCCGAACGCCTGCGCCTCCCCGCCGCTACGTTTGCCGTGCGCCACCCCGTTGCGGGCGCGGTGCTGCTGATCGACGACGTCTTCACCACCGGCGCCACCGCCGCCTCGTGCGCGCGGGCACTCCTCGGCTCCGGCGCGAAGGAGATCGACGTCCTGACATTCGCCAGGACGCCACAACCCGGGAGGATTCCATGAGTGTGTTCGACTCGGCCGTGCGGGCCGCCTTGCCCGTCACGCCGAAACCGATCGTCCGCTTCTTCGCCCGCCGTTACGTCGCGGGCGCGACCCTCGCCGACGCCGTCGCCACCGTCCGGAGGCTGTCCCAGGAGGGGTGCTGCGCGACGCTCGACGTGCTCGGCGAGAGTGTCAGCGAGCGTGCGCACGCCGCGACCGCGGTGGCGGCGTACCACGAGGTCATCGAGACGATCGCCGCGGAGCGGCTGCCGGCCAACATCTCGCTCAAACCCACGCAGATGGGGCTCAACATCGACTATTCGTTCTGCCGCGACAACGTCTCGGCGGTGCTCGAGCGCGCCCACGCCAGGGGGGTCTTCGTCCGCATCGATATGGAGGACGCCGCCACGACCGACGCCACGCTGCGCCTGTATCACGAGCTGATCGCGCGCTTCCCGAGCGGCACCGGCGTGGTCATACAGGCCCGCCTCCGGCGCACCCTGGCCGATGTGGCCGCGCTCGCGATGGAGGGCGGTAACGTCCGTCTGTGCAAGGGCATTTACCTCGAGCCGCGCCCGATCGCGTACGAGGAGCGCGAGATCATCCGCAACGCCTACGTGCACGCCTTGCGGGCGCTTTTCGGGGGCAGCGGGTTCGTCGGGGTCGCCACCCACGACGAGTGGCTGGTCTGCGAGGCCCTGGGCATGATCCAGCGCCTCGGAATCGCCTCCGACCGCTACGAGTTTCAGATGCTGCTCGGCGTCGACCCCGAGTTGCGCCGCATCATCACGGGCGGCGGCCACAAGCTCCGGGTCTACGTCCCGTTCGGTTCGCACTGGTACCCGTACTCCGTCCGCCGCTGTCGCGAGAACCCATCGATCGCCAAGGCCGGCATCGAGTCGTTCTTCAAGGGGAGGATGGAAGCGTAGGAGCCGTGGGTCGTGGATCGTGGGTCGTGGATCGTGGGTCGTGGATCGTGGGTCGTGGGTCGTGGGTCGTGGGTCGTGGGTCGTGGATCGTGGGTCGTGCCAACACGTCGCCGGACAGGAGCCGGAGCTCGGCAAGTCGCAGGGACGCACCGGTGCGGTTGACGTTCGGGGCGGCAGGTTCTTGACGAGCCACCACCCACGACCCACGAACCACGGTCTCTAGCGGCTGATGAGGAACTTGACCTCGTCGTTGCCGCGCGGGTGCTGGACGGCGACCACCAGGAGCCCCTGGCCCTTGTCGAGCTTGGGGATCGTGCCCTTGAGCCGCACGGTGCCGGTCTCGTCGCTCGTGCCCTCGGCGAGCCCGGTGGGCTTCATCGTGGTGGAGAGGAAGCGCGCGGTCGCATGCGCACCGGCGACCGGCGCCTCCCCGGGCGTCGTCTGGATCGTGACCTCGAGGGCGAACGGAGTGCCGAACGTCAGGTTCTCGCCGCCGACCACGCGGAGGCGGACCCGCTCCCCGCGCTGCTGCTCCGCCAGCCAGTCGGCGATGACCTCGTCGAGCGTCTTCTGCGGGAGCCTGGCCGCCTCGACCGGCCCGCCGCCCAAACGGCCCGCGGCCGGCGAGCGCCGGCTGACGGTGGTGTCGCTCGCCCCGGCCACAGGCGGCTCGATCAGCAGGTCGAGGCGTCCCGAGCGGACCGCGTCCACGATCGTGCGGTGCTGGCGCTCCATCAGGGTCTGGATCGCCGCCATCCCGGCGCCGGCCTGGAGCAGGTCGCCATACGAGGTGCGCCGCGTGGCGAGGATCTCACCTCTGACGTAGACCAGCGACTCGATGAGCGGCTTCGAGGCGCCACGGTCTTCGGTCTGGACGTGATAGGTCACGCCCTCGTAGTCGATCTCCGTGTTGAACCCCGTCAGCACTCCAGGCCCGCTTTCTTTCAGCCGTGAGATGCTACGGGAACCGCGTCGGCACTGTCAATTTTCTTTTGCGCGCGAGTACACGCTCGGTGGTAGACTTCGCCGGGCGGATACCTTGCTCCGGCTCATCCTCTTCGACGTTGACGGAACGCTGCTCTCCACTGATGGACAGGCGGGGAGGGCGATCGGCGTCGCGCTGCGCGAGACGTTCGGCACGGCGGGCCCGATCGCGGGCTACTCGTTCGCCGGCAAGACCGACCCGCAGATCGTCTTCGAGCTGATGGCAAGGGCCGGCCTTCCCCGCAGCGATGTCGCGCCGCGGCTGCCCGAGGTGTTCGAGCGCTACTGCGCCCGCCTCGCCGCCGCGCTCGACCCGGGCAACACCCGGTTGATGCCCGGGGTTCGCGAGGTGCTCGCCACGCTCGCGGGGCGCGGCGACATCGCACTCGGCCTGCTGACCGGCAACATCCGCCCCGGCGCCGAAATCAAGCTCGCGGCCGCGGGCCTCGCCGGCCGCTTCGCGGTGGGCGCATTCGGCTCCGACGAGGAGGACCGCAACCGGCTCGTGCCGGTCGCCAGAGCCAGGGCGCGGGAGCTTTGGGGGGAGGAGTTCCCCGGCACCCGCACCGTCGTCGTCGGCGACGCCCAGGCGGACATCCGGTGCGCGCGGGCCGGCGGCGCGTGGTCGGTCGCGGTGGCCAGCAGCAAGACTCCCAAGGCGGAACTGGCCGCGCTCGCCCCCGACGTGCTTCTCGATTCCCTCGCCTCGCCGGAGGCGTTGACGGCGCTTGTTGCAGCCGACGGTTAGACCACAACGGGTGCGTCCGGCCGCCCGCGACGTGCGGCAGCCGGGAGCCCCCGACAGGAGGATTCATGCAGGAGTTTCTGCAGCACCTTGCCGGAGAGATCGACAAGCTGCACGAGGCGAAGACCTACAAGACCGAGGTCGCGCTCGAGGGGCCGCAGGACCACCGCGTCCGGGTCAACGGCCGCGACGTCGTCATGCTCACCTCGAACAACTACCTCGGGCTCGCCAACCACCCGCGCATCCGCCGCGCGGCGATCGCGGCGGTCGAGGCGTGGGGCGCGGGGATGGGGTCGGTGCGCTTCATCTGCGGCACGCAGACGCTGCACAAGCAACTCGAGGCGACGATCTCGCGCTTCTACGAGACCGACGACACGATCCTGTACAGCTCGTGCTGGAACGCCAACGAGGCGTGCTTCGCCACCCTCACCGGCGCGGAGGACGCGATCGTCTCCGACGAGCTCAACCATGCCTCGATCATCGACGGCATCCGGCTCGCGAAAGCCAAGCGCTACGTCTACAAGCACAACGACATGACGGACCTCGAAGGCAAGCTCAAGCAGGCGCGGAGCGAGGGCGCGCGCTTCGTCCTCGCGATCACCGACGGCGTCTTCTCGATGGAAGGGGAGCTCGCGCCGTTGCCCGAGATCATCGCCGCCTGCGAGCGGCACGACGCGGCGCTCGTGGTGGACGACTCCCACGCCACCGGCCTGCTCGGCGCGCGCGGGCGCGGCACCGCGGAGGAGCTCGGCGTCTGGGGGAAGGTGCCGATCCACACCGGGACGCTGGGCAAGGCGATGGGCTCGGCGATGGGCGGCTACGTCACCGGCCCGCGCGCGGTGGTCGAGACGCTGCGCCAGCGCTCGCGACCCTACCTGTTCTCGAACTCGCTCGCACCGGCGGTGGCGGGCGCCGCGATGGAGGCGTTCCGGATGGTCCTGGAGGACCCTTCCCGCACGGCGACGGTGCAGGCGAACGCGCGCTACTTCCGCGAGCGGATGACCGCGGCGGGCTTCCGGATCCCGCGCGGCATCCATCCGATCGTCCCGGTGATCGTCGGCGACACCGCGCTCGCCATGGCAATGGGCAAGGATCTCCTCGAACGCGGCGTCTACGTGTCGGGCTTCGGCTTCCCGGTCGTGCCGCAGGGGCATGCCCGCCTGCGCGCGCAGGTCTCGGCCGCCCACACCCGCGAGGACCTGGACCTTGCCGTCGCCGCGTTCGTGGAAGTCGCGAAGCAGCACGGCGTCCTGTAGCCAGGGGTCCGGGGCCCGGCGTCGGGGGCCCGGGGTCCGGAAATCCAAGAAGCGTGGTCAGTGGTCCGTGGTCAGAGAAGGCAGCCACAGGGCGCCGAAGGCAGGGCGTGGCAGCTTGGGGCGTGTAGCCGCGCGGCCGCCGTTGGGCCTATGGCAAGGCGCCCGAGGCGGCCGCTGCGGAGTGTAGCCGGAGGCTACATGAGCAAGCGAGCCGCCGAAGGGCAACGCAGCCAGAGGTCCGACGCCGGCCGCGCTATTCGGTGAGGTCGTACTCGCCGGCGCGCTGGGTCTTCAGGTACATGCGCTCGATGAGCGCGCCGTAGCGTTCCGCGACCACGCGCCGGCGGACTTTTTGCGTCGGCGTCAGCTCCCCTTCCTCGAGCGAGAGCTCCCGGTCCAGGATCGTGAAGCGCCGGATGCGCTCGTGCGTGGCGAGGTCGCCGTTGACCTGCTTGACGGCGGCGGCCACCAGCGCCTGGGTCTCGTCGTGGCGCGCCATCTCGTCCTGGGCGAGGCCGGTCACCCCCTTGGACGCGAAGTGCGCCTGGAGGTTCTCGAAGTTGGGCACCACGAGCGCCGTGAGGTAGGGGAACTTGTCCCCGATCAGGACGGCCTGGGTGATGTACGGGGTGGCGCCGAGGCGCCCCTCGATCGGCTGCGGGGCGACGTTCTTGCCGCCCGAGGTGACGATGATGTCCTTCTTGCGGTCGGTGATGAACAGGTAGCCGTCGCCGTCGAGGTAGCCGACGTCGCCCGTGTGCAGCCAGCCGTCGCCGTCGATCGTCTCCGCGGTGGCCTCGGGATGGCCCCAGTACCCGAGCATGATGTTGGGACCGCGCGCGAGGATCTCCCCGTCGGTCGCGATGCGCACCTCGACACCGGGAAACACCTGGCCGACCGATCCCAGTCGGTTCGCGTCGAGGCGGTTGGCGGCGATCACCGGGGACGTCTCGGTCAGCCCGTACCCCTGCAGGATCGGCAGGCCGACGATGTCGAAGAACTCCGCGACCTCGCGCGCCAGCGGCGCGCCGCCCGAGATGGAGAAGCGGAGGCGGCCGCCGAGGCGATCGAGGACCTTCGAGAACACCCGCGAACGCGCCACGGCGAACTGCCCGCGCGCGAACGCCGAGGCGCGCTCGCCGCGCCAGGCGGCGCCGCGCACCTCGCGCCCGACCCGCACCGCCCACTCGAACAGGCGGCGCTTGGCGCCGCCCTCCTGCTGCACCTTCGAGATGATCTTGATGTAGGAGCGCTCGTACAGGCGCGGTACCGAGACCATGATCGTCGGGCGGATCTCGGTGAGCTGCGCCGCCACGCGCTCGATCGACTCCACGTAGTTGATCTGCGCGCCGCGGTCGAAGAAGACGTAGTCCACGGTGCGCTCGAACACGTGCGAAAGCGGCAGGAACGACATGCAGACGTCGCGCTCGGTGATCGGGTAGAGCTCGCGGACGGTCTCCACCTGCGAGATGAAGTTGCGGTGGGAGAGCATGACGCCCTTGGGCTCGCCGGTCGTGCCCGAGGTGTAGATCAGGCTCGCCAGGTCGGAGCCCGACAGCGCGGGCGGCTCGGGCCGGTGCCGGTGCGGCGGCAACGCCAGCTCACCGACCGACTCGAGTCCGTCGGCGAGGCCGCGGTCCACCCCGAGAAGCCGCACACCAGGCAGGCCGGAGGCGGCCTCCAGGGCCGTGCGGGCACGCTCCTTTCCCGAGACCACGAGCAGCTTGGCGTGCGAGTCGGCGACGATGTAGCTGACCTGGTGCGCGGGCAACGTCGCGTAGAGGGGGACGGACACGGCGCCCAGCAAGTGGCAGGCAAAGTCCAGGATGTGCCACTCCGGCCGGTTCTCGACGAACAGCGCCACCTTGTCGCCGGGCCCGATCCCGGCGCCCGCCAGGCGCGCCGCAGTCTCGCGCGTGGCGCGCTCGAACTCCTTGACCGTGTACGCTCGCCACGACTTCCCGGCGCGGATGCGCAGCAGCTCCTTGCGCGCCGGATACGCGGCGACGACGTACTCGAAGAGGTCCCGCAGGGTCTCCATAGGTCGCTCCCGTAAGAGATGCTTATTGCGATTGTACGCCTCGCCAGGCGCCCGGATCTCGCCGGGACCGGCCATAATACGCGCATGGACCGGCCGCCCCGGATCGCCCTCGAGCTTGCCTACCTGGGCGGCGCCTTCGCCGGGTGGCAGCGCCAGCCCGACGCGCGCACCGTGCAAGGGGAGCTGGAGCGGGCGCTTGAGGACCTCTACCGGCGCCCGGTGCGCGCCGTCGGCGCCGGGCGCACCGACGCCGGCGTCCACGCCGCCGCCCAGGTCGCGCACTTCGAGCCGCCGCTCGCGATCCCCCGTACCGGCATCGTCCGGGCGCTCAACGGAGTGCTCCCTCCGGAGGTACGGGTCTTGCGGGCGTGGCCCGTCCCGCCGTCGTTCGACGCGCGCGCCAGTGCCACGGGCAAGCGCTACCGCTACCGGCTGGCGTGGATGCGGACGCTGCCGCCGTGGGAAGCGCAGCGCCGCCTCGCCGTGCAATTCCCCCTCGATCCGGCGGCGATGGCCGCCGCCTCGGCGAGCATTGTCGGCGAGCATGACTTCGCCGCGTTCGCGCTGGCCGGCCACGCCGGACACGGGCGCCGCGGCACCGTCCGCACCGTGACCGGGGCCCGGGTGCGCGGCCGCGGGTGCCGGCTCGACATCGTGGTCGAGGGCGACGGGTTCCTGCGCGGGATGGTGCGGCGGATCGCCGGCGCTCTCATCGAGGTCGGCCGGGGCGCCCAACCGCCCGGGTGGTTCGCAGCCCTCGTCTGCGAGCCGGCGACGCGCCCGCCGGCGCCGACCGCCCCGCCGCACGGCCTCACCCTCGAACACGTGTTCTATCCTCCATCTCAACTTTTTCAGTGAGCCTTTGGCGTTGCCCTGAGCCGGCCGGGAGTCCGGCCGGCTGCGTGCTAGACTTCGACGGCCCATGAAGGACCTGGATCGACTCGCCGCCCCAGGCACTCCCGAGCGCGAACTCCTCGACCGGCTCGCACCGGGGTCGCTGCCGCGCCACGTGGCCGTCATCATGGACGGCAACGGCCGCTGGGCCCGCCAGCGCGGCCTGCCGCGGGTGGAGGGGCACCGCGCCGGCATCCGCGCCGTGCGCGAGTCGGTGGAGGCCGCCGCCCGCCTCGAGCTCGAGGCGCTCACGCTGTACGCGTTTTCCACCGAGAACTGGAAGCGCCCCCGCTGGGAGGTGCTCACGCTCATGGCCCTGCTGAAAGAGTACCTGGCCAAGGAGCTGCGCACGATGGTGGACAACAACGTGCGCTTCCACCCCATCGGCCGGCTTGCGGAGCTCGAGCCGGAGATCCAGACGAGCCTCGCGCGCGCCGTCGAGGCCACCGCCGGTAACACCGGCCTGGTGTTCCAGATCGCCCTCAACTACTCCGGCCGCGCCGAACTGGTGGACATGGTGCGGGCCGCCGTCGCCGCCGC
>NCBR01000090.1 GCA_002279285.1 Acidobacteria bacterium 37-71-11 | reverse complement strand
CAGGCCTCGTTGCTCCAGGCGCGACCGTCGCGCGCCAACAACTGGTCGGCCTCTTCCGGACCCCAGGTACCGGCCGTGTAGTTCGGGAACGCGCGCGGCGGCAGCGCCTGCCACACGTCCAAGATCGGCGTCACGACGCTCCACCCCCGTTCGACCGAGTCCGCCCGCTGGAAAAGCGTCGCGTCGCCGTTGATCGCGTCGTAGAGCAGCGTCTCGTAGCCGGTCGAAGGTTGCGCCCCGAAGTAGTCGGCGTAACAGAAGTCCATGTTGACAACGCCGATGCGCACGGTGGCGCCCGGTACCTTCGCCGAAAAGCGCAGGGAGATTCCCTCGTCGGGCTGCAGCCGCAGGACGAGCCGGTTGGGACTCAGGTGTTCCACCGGGGTCTGGCGGAACGGGCTGAACGGCACCCGCTTGAACTGGATGACGATCTGCGTCGTGCGCACCGGCAGCCGCTTCCCGGTGCGCAGGTAGAACGGCACGTCCGCCCAGCGCCAGTTGTCGATCAGGAGCTTGACCGCCGCATACGTCTCGACCGGCGAGCCGGCGGCCACGTACGGCTCCGAGCGGTACGCCGGGACCGCCGCCCCGTCCGGTATCGTCCCGGAGCCGTACTGCCCGCGCACGGTGCGCCTCAGGACCTCCTCCGGGCTCATCGGCTGGATGCCCGAGAGAGCCTTCCCCTTCTCGTTGCGCACGGCTTCGGGATCGAACGACGACGGAGGCTCCATGGCGATGAGCGAGAGAAGTTGCAGCAAGTGGTTCGGCACCATGTCGCGCAGCGCCCCCGCCTCCTCGTAGTAGCGCCCGCGGTGCTCCACCCCGAGCTGCTCGGCGACGGTGATCTGGACGTGGTCCACGTAGCGGCGGTTCCACACCGGCTCGAAGATCCCGTTGGCGAAGCGGAAGATCAGGATGTTCTGCACCGTCTCCTTGCCGAGGTAGTGGTCGATGCGATAGATCTGGCGCTCGGCCAGCACCTGCGCGATCTCGCGGTCGAGGGCGCGGGCCGAGTCGAGGTCGTGCCCGAACGGCTTCTCGATCACCACCCGGCGCCAGGCCGCTCCGTCCTCGCGGGTCAAGCCGGCCTCGCCGAGCCGCCGCACGACCTCGCCGAACAGCGATGGCGGCGTCGACAGGTAGAAGAGGGCGCTGCCGCCGGTGCCGTGCTCCGCCGCGACATCCGCGAGCGTCGCATGCAGGCGCTCGTAGGTCTCGGGAGCCCGCAAATCTCCCGCCACGAAGTAGAGGCGCCGCGCGAGCCCTGCCCAGACCTCCGGTGCGAAAACGTCACCCAGACGCTCCCGCACCGCCTGCCCGATCGCCTCCCGGAACGCCTCGACCTCGAGGTCCCTCGTCGCGAGCCCGACGACGGCAAACGCCTCGGGGAGCAGGCGCGCGGCGGCCAGGTTGTACAGGGCCGGCAGCAGCTTGCGCGCCGCCAGGTCCCCAGAAGACCCGAAGATGACCAGCACGCAGGGTGGGAGCGGCGCTGCCGCCGCGCTCCCGGTCGTCTCGGTCGCTTCCGTCATGGCTTCTCCCTCTCTCGTGCCGCCCGGCGGCGTCACCTCACGAACCGATGCGCCCACACCGCGTCCCCGCCGCGTCGGATGCGCCCCTCTGTCCACCGACACCACTTTAGCGGAAAGCCGCATTGCGACAGCGTTTCATAAGAGCGGACGGAGCGGGCGCGGACCTTGCCCACCCCCAGTTTGGTGAAGCCCGTGCGATGAGGGGTGAAGAGGAACGACAGCGGAGAGGTGGAAGCAGGGGGGTTGACAAGCACGTGTGCGGTATGGCACATATACAGCGTGACGAATGCCCCGGATCCCTTGGTTGAACTCAAAGCGTGGTTCATCGCCCAGCTCGACGATCTGTGGCCGGTTGCGCTGGGCTCACTGAGCCTGCGGCGCAGCCCATGCATCCGGAAGAACTGCCAGGCCTGCGCGACCGGGGAGAAGCACGCAAGCTACGTGCTGTACGTCCGGCGTGAGGGCAAGCGGTACGGTCTGTACATCCCTGACGAGTTGGTCCCTCAGGTACGCGCGGCGGTCGCGAATGGGCGCAAGCTGGAAGCCCTCGTTGCGGATGCCGGTGTGCGGGCGGTCGGGGTGCTCAAAGGTGCTCGGTCCACGCGACGCTCGCGATCGTGAGGATCCGCTCGCGGCGGGTGTTGATGCGGCGGTGGGGCAACTGTTCGGCACGCTCCGCCGCAGTGTGCAGAAGAATCTGGTGTTGCTGACGCTGGGGTTCGTGCAGTTGCTGGGAGGGTGTCGCAGCGGCCAGGGCAAGCTCTCGCTGGCGGCGCTGTCGCGCTGTCTGCCGACGGCGGGGACGGCGCACGCGCGGGAAAAGCGGCTCCACCGGTTCCTGGCCAACTGGCGGCTCGATCCCAAGGGGGTGAGCGGGGGTCTGGCTCGCATGATCTTCGGCCGACGCGGCCGCGGCCTGTGGCCGGTGGTGTTTGATCAGACCAAAGCAGGCTCGGCCGAAGCGCTGGTGGCCGGGATCCCATTCGAGGGACGGGTCCTGCCGCTGGCGGCGTACACCTTCGAGTACCCCTGGATGGAGCACGCGGTGGCCAGCCAGAACCAGCTCGAGGAGATCTTTCTGGCCGACGTGGAGACCGCGTTGCCGGCCGGCGTGCGTGGCGTGTTCATCGGTGATCGCGGGTACGGCCGGGCCTCGTTGCTGCGCCACTCGGAGACGGTCGGGCGGCTATTCGTGATCCGCGGGCGCACGGGCACTCGGGTGGAGTGGCAGGGCCGTCGGCTCAAGCTGGGCGAGTTGGCGTGTGCGCCGGGATGCGCCTGCCGGTACCGCGGGGTGCTCTATCAGGCGGAGCAGCGCGTCCGAGTGGACGTGGTGGCGTACCACGACCCGCACTTCCAACAGCCGTGGTTTCTGCTGGTGCCGCCGGACAGTGCGGCGGTGCTGCCGACGAAGACCGTGGTCGCCCTGTACCGGGAGCGCATGCAGGTGGAGCAGGGCTTCCGGGACTTAAAGACACACCTTGGGCTGCGCGGGCTGCAGCTCAAAGTGAAGATCGCCGAGCGAACCGGCCGCCTGCTGCTGGCGTTCTTCCTCGCCTATACCCTCGCTCTATGTCTCGGTGCATCCGCCGATGTCGAGGCCGCTCGGCCTGAGCTGGAAACGCCTCGGCATCGACCCCGCCACGGCACGACAAGGACGTTGAGCGTGCTCTCCCTCGCCTGCCTTGTGCTCTCGCTGCCGCACTGGCGTGACCGAGCCAGATCCGCGCTGGCCAGGCTGGTCGACGGCGTCACCCGCGGCCGCCCACTCCTCGAGCGTGGCCCGCCGCGCTCGAGGACCCGTTGCCTCATCGCAGCATGAGTGCTCCACGCCACGCTGGCTCGACAGCAGCCCAACCACACCACCCACGCACGGCCGCAGAACGTCCCGCGGCCCGGCGGCCGCCGTCTCGTGCACGACGCCTAGGCTTCCCCGCACCACCCGCCTACCCCTCACCCATGCTCATGCACCTCGCCTGCCAACCCTCGCCGCCACGGCCCACCTACAGACTGGGGGTGGGCAAGGGGCGCGGACCACTTGACAACCCAACCTCACAGTCTCATATTGTCGGCCGCGCGGGAGGAGGGCTGGGAACCGAGATCGCACGTGGGCCCTACACTCTACGAAACCCGAGAAACCGGGTTCCACCCTCGCCGGTCTACGGACCGGAAGTCTCGAACTGGGAGGCAAGCCACCCGGGTGCGTGTTGGGAACAAGAGACGCCAACGAGCTGACCGTTGGGTGTGGGTCAACTCTCCAGGTTTGACCTGAACCTTTCTCAGCAAAACATCCGCTTGGCGCCAGCTGGAGGAACTTTCTTATGCGCAAAGTCGCTGTACCCCCAATCTTTTTGCTCCTGGTTGCAGGGGTGCTCCTGAGCGGGTGCGACAAATTGCAGGCCCGGATGGAGCTGAACAAGGGCAACTCCTACTACAAGAACGAGAAGTTTCAGGACGCCCTGATTCAGTTCCAGAAGGGGCTGGCGCTCGACCCGAGCTTGAAGTTCGCGTGGCGGTCGGTGGCGCTCTCCGCGATGACCCTATACCGCCCCGGCGTCGACACTCCGGAGAACACGCAGTACTACTCGACCGCGATCGACGCGTTCAAGAAGTACCTTGCCGCCTTCCCGCAGGACACCAAGGCGCAGGATTTCATGGTCTCGACGTACATGAACGCCAATAAGTACGACGACGTCCTGAACTACCTCAGGGACGCGGTCCGGAAGAACCCCGGCGACGTCAAGGCCAACAAGCTCATCGTCACGATCTACCTGCGCACCCAGCGGATCAAGGAAGCGTACGACTGGATCGTGGCCCACATCCCCAAGGCCGACGCGGAGCCGTACTACCTCGTTTCGGTCTACTGCTGGGACAAGGCCTACCGTGACGCGTCCATCACTCCGCAGCAACGCGGCGAGTTCATCGACCTCGGCCTGACGGCGGCCGACAAGGCGCTGCAGATGCAGCCCGAATACTTCGACGCCATGATCTACACGAACCTCCTCTACCGCGAGAAGGCGAAGCTCCAGACCACTGAAGCCGCCAAGCAGCAGTACTTCGACAAGGCCGAGGAGTGGCGTACCAAGGCGTTGGCGCTGCGCGAGAAGCTCAAGAAGCACACGTCGCTGGCCAGCTCGTAAGCGGGGGAGCTATGTTTGAGAACACGCTAATCGCATCGAAGAAGCAGAAGCGGAACACGACGCTCCTGGCCGTCCTGCCGATCGCGCTGCTCCTTCACGTCGTCGTCCTGGGCGGGTACGTCGTCGCCCAGATGTGGTCGGTTCCCGAGGTCCCTGACCCGCCGATCCAGGTGAGTTTCTACCAGGCCCCGCCGCCACCACCGCCGCCACCGCCACCGCCCAAGCCGGCCGCCGCGATACCGAAGCCGGTGATCCAGGCCGCGCCGGTGACCCAGGTCGTCCAGCCGGTCGCCATTCCAGACAAGATCCCGGAGAAGTCCTCCGGCGACAGCGGTGAGGGCGTCGAGGGCGGCGTCGAGGGCGGCGTCGAGGGCGGCGTGGCCGGCGGCATCCCGGGTGGCGTCGTCGGCGGCGTCGTCGGCGGGGTTCCGGGCGGCGCGGTGGACGAGCCTCCGATCCGTATCGGCGGCGAGGTCGTACCGCCAGAGCTGGTGACCCGCATCCAGCCTGTCTACCCCGAGATCGCCCGCAAGGCGCGCGTCCAGGGGGTCGTGATCGTCGAGGCGATCATCGACAAGCAGGGCAACGTGACCGATGCCCGCGTGCTGCGCGGCCTCCCGATGGGCGTCTCCGAAGCCGCGACGGCCGCAATCCAGAAGTGGAAGTACAAGCCGGCCACGCTCAACGGCAGGCCCGTGAGCGTGTACCTGACCGTGACGGTAAATTTCACCCTGCAATAGGCGATCAGGCCTTGAGAGCCTAGAGAGAGATAGGAGGAAAGTGTAATGGAATTTGGACTCGTAGGACTGTGGACGTCGATGGGCTTCATTGCCAAGGCCGTTGTGTTCCTCTTGGCGATCCTGTCGATCTACTCGCTGACCCTTTCCGGTGAGCGTTACTGGCGCTACCGCACGGCGAAACAGCAATCGCTGCAGTTCGCCCTGTTGACCACCCAGTACCTCAAGCAGAACCGCCCGCAGGAGGCGATCGCGGCCTCGAAGAAGTTCAAGAACAGCCACCTGGCCAAGGTCGTCGCGGCCGGCCTGCTGGAGTTCATGGTCGAGGAACAGAACAGCCCGCTGACCGGCTACGATGTCATCGAGGCGGCCCGCCGCGCAATCGAGCGCGCCACTTTGATGACCACCGCCGACCTCAAGCGCGGCCTCGGCGGCCTCGCCACGATCGGCGCCACCGCGCCGTTCATCGGCCTGTTCGGGACCGTCGTCGGCATCATCAACGCGTTCCGCGGCATGGCTATCACCGGTTCGGGCGGCTTGGGCGCGGTTTCCGCCGGCATCGCCGAGGCCCTCGTCACCACCGCGATGGGCCTGTTCGTCGCCATCCCGGCCGTGTGGCTGTACAACTACTTCCTGAACCAGGTTGAGCGCTTCCAGGTCGAGATGGCGAACTCCTCTTCGGAGCTGGTCGACTTCTTCATCAAGAAGCACGGAGGAAGCGATGCAATCGGCTCGGCGGCACGCTGACCACATCAAGCCGGCCGTGATCGGTTCGGGTGACGTGAAGTCCGACATCAACGTCACGCCTCTGGTCGACGTCTGCCTGGTGCTGCTGATCATCTTCATGGTGGTCACACCGCTGTTGCAGTCCGGCGTGCCTGTGCTGCTGCCCGAGACCAACAACCCCGACAAGTATCCCGAGGTCTCCAAACAGGTCAAGGTGGCGGTCCAGGAGGACGGCAAGATGTTCATCGGCCAGGACTGGATCCCGACTCGAGCCGAGCTGATCAAGCGAATGGACGAAATGTTGAAGGCCGACCCCCAGAAGGAGGTCGTCATCAAGGCGGACCGCCGACTCAAGTACAAGGACGTCCGTGAGGTGATGAAGGCCCTCAACGACGCCGGCTTCAGCAAGGTCGGCCTCATCACAACGAAGAAAGGGGCGAGCTGACGCTCGCGGCGAGCCCGCTTTCGGCTGAAGGAGAAACACCATGGCAATGACCGGCGGCAAGATGGGGGACATGAAGAGTGACATCAACATCACTCCCCTCGTGGACGTGGTGCTGGTGCTCCTCATCATCTTCATGGTCGTCACGCCGTTGCTCCAGCGCGGGTACGAGACCAAGGTCCCACCCAAGCAGGTGACGAACACTCCGCCCCCGACCAACCTCGACCAGATCGTCGTCCGCCTCAGCGAGGACGGCGGAATGTTCATCAACAAGGAGCAGTACACCGAGAGGGACTTCCTCAACAAGCTCGAGGAGATCACCAAGGGCCGCGAGAACAAGGTCGTCTTCTTCGCGGCCGACGGCAACCTCTCCTACGACAAGGTGGCCCGCTTCATGGATATGTGCAACGACCACGGGGCCAAGAACCTCGGCATCGTGCTCGACGACATCAACCCGACGGCCACCGCGGGCGAAGCCCCCAAGTAACGACCGGCCCGAAAGGTTTCGAGCCCGTGCCCCGGAGGCGGCTGCCCTCCTTCGGCGCACGGGCTCTTGCTTTGTTGCGGCCGCGTGCGCCGTCGCAATTGCCCGAATTCGTTGTATCATCCCCCAATGGCGCAGCACTTGAAGATCGCGCTGGGCGCTGATCACGGCGGCTACGAGCTCAAGCGACAACTCCTGGACCACCTTGCCGGCCTCGGCCACGCAGTCGAGGACTGCGGGACGGACGGCACTGGCGCCGTCGATTACCCCCGCTTCGCCGAGGCCGTGGCGCGGCTGGTCGCCTCTGGGACGTGCGATTTCGGGATCGTCGTCGACGGTGCCGGCATCGGCTCGGCGATGGCCGCCAACAAGGTCCCCGGGGTGTTGGCGGCCGCATGTCACACCGTCGCCCTGGCGCGCAGCGCCCGCGAGCACAACGACGCCAACGTCCTCGCCCTCGGAGCCTCACAGGTGGACGCGGCGACCGCGAAGGCGATCGTCGAGGCGTTCCTGCAGGCGAGCTGCACCGCGGAACGCCACCGCAACCGCGTCCGCATGATCAGGGAGATCGAGCGCGCCGCGCTGGCGTCCGGACCCGCGGACGGCGCCGTGGCCGACGGCGACATCGAGCGCATCACCCGAAGGGTCAAGGAGCTGCTCGGCCATGCGGCGCCCGCCGACGGGCAGGCCCCGGCGATCCCGCCCGGGGAGCTCGCCAAGCTCATCGACCACACCCTCCTGAAGCCGGAAGCGACCGACAGCGACGTCCAGAAGCTGTGCGACGAGGCCCGCCGGTTCGGGTTCTTCTCGGTGTGCGTCAACCCGTCGTACGTGCAGCGTTGCAAGATGGCGCTCCGCGACTCGCCGGTCAAGGTGTGTTGCGTCGTCGGGTTCCCCCTCGGCGCCCAGCCGCCGGAGATCAAGGCTCTCGAGGCGCGGCGCGCGCTCCGCGAGGGCGCCCGCGAGATCGACATGGTCGTCAACATCGGCGCGCTCAAGGGTGGTGACGACGACCTCGTGCGCCGCGACATTCGGGGCGTCGTGGAGGCGTGCAAGGAGGGGCGCGCGGTGTCCAAGGTGATCCTGGAGACCGCGCTCCTGACCGACCCCGAGAAGGTCCGCGGCTGCGAGCTCGCGATGAAGGCCGGCGCCGACTTCGTGAAGACCTCCACCGGCTTCTCCAAGGGCGGCGCGACCGTGGAGGACATCGAGCTGATGGCCCGGACCGTGGCCCCCAGGAAGCTGGGCGTCAAGGCCTCGGGCGGGATCCGCACCTACGCGGACGTGGTCAGGATGATCCGGGCGGGAGCGACGCGGGTCGGGTGCAGCAGCAGCGTGTCGATCATGGAGGAGGCGCAGGCGCTCGCTGCGCGGAAGGGATAACCCGATGGCCGAGCTCCGTTGCTACGTCTTCCTGGACAGCCTGCAGCCGCAGTACGCCTCGTTCCTGGGCACGGTGGCGCAGGGTTTCCTCCCCACCCCGGGGCAGGCGTCGCTGTTCGTCGAGATCGCGCCCGGGATGGAGATCATGCGGGTCACCGACGTGGCCCTCAAGGCCACCGACGTCAGGCCCGGCATGCTGATCATCGAGCGCCTCTACGGCATGCTCGAGATCCACTCCGACTCCCAGGCCGACGTCCGCCAGGCGGGGCATGCGATTCTCGAGGCCCTCGGCCTCAAGGAAGAGGACCGCATCAAGCCCCAGCTCGTATCCAGCCAGGTGATCCGGAACATCTCGCCGTACCACACCCAGCTCATCAACCGCACGCGGCACGGCGACATGATCCTCCCCGGCCACACGCTGTACGTGCTCACCTCGGCGGCGAGGAGCGCGACATCGACGTCGGCTACCGTGCCGCGGAACAAGCGATCGCCGACATCCGCGGCCGCGAGGCGCGGATCGGCGGGGCGTGACGACAGAACTGGAGAGCCGCGCTCCCGCGGGGGCGCCGGAACAAGGAGGCAGTGAAATGACGGAAGCGCTGGGCATGATCGAGACGAGGTCCTTTCCGGCCGTGGTCGAGGCTGCGGATGCAGCCGTGAAGGCCGCCAAGGTGGAGCTGGTGACCTACGAGAAGACCGGCGGCGGCTACACGACGATCATCGTCAGGGGCGACGTGGCCGCCGTGAAGGCGGCGTGCGAGGCCGGCCAGGTGGCCGCCGGCCGGGTCGGCGAGGTGGTCGCCGTGCACGTGATCGCCCGCCCGCACGTGAACGTCGATGCCGTGATGCCGCTGGGCCAGCAGACAGCGGCCAAGGCTGCGGCCAAGAAGTAGCGGCCCGCCCCGGGCGCCCCTCGCGACGGCCCGGAGGCGCGGCCCGGAGAGGCACGCCCATGCAGCTCGCCAAGGTGGTCGGAACCGTGGTGGCCAGCCAGAAGGAGAAGAGCCTCGAAGGCCTCAAGCTCCTGCTCGTCCGCGGCGTGGATGAGCAGGGCCGCGAGACCGGGGCGTTTCTCGTGGCCGCCGACGCCGTCGGCGCCGGCCCTGAGGAGATGGTCCTCGTCGCGTCCGGAAGCTCGGCCCGCCAGACCCGCGTCACCGACAAACGACCGGTGGACGCGGTGGTGATGGCGATCGTCGACTCCTGGGCCGTCGGCGGCGAGACCAAGTACAAGAAATGAGCACCGCCAGACTTTCCGAACGGGACGTGGAGGCGATCGCCCGCAGGATCGCCGCCGACCTGGACCGGGGCGACGATGCCGGCGCTCGCGACGCGGGTCCCGCCGCCCGCGGTCTCGGCGCCTTCGCCACCGTCGCCGAGGCCGTGCAGGCCGCGGCGGCGGCGCAGCCGGCGTTCGTCACGCTGCCGCTGGCGGTTCGGGCGCGGATCATCGCGGCGATCCGGGCGAGCATGCTCTCGAACTGCGAGGCCCTCGCGCGCGCCGCGTGGGAGGAGACCGGGCTCGGGCGCGTCGAGGACAAGGTCGTCAAGAACCGCCTGGTCGCCGAGAAGACGCCCGGCATCGAGGACCTCGTCCCGGCCGCCGTCACTGGCGACCACGGCCTCACGCTCACCGAGCCGGCGCCGTTCGGCGTGATTGGCGCCATCACCCCCTGCACCAACCCGACCTCCACCATCATCTGCAACACGATCGGCATGCTCGCCGCCGGCAACACCGTCGTTTTCAACGTCCACCCCGCCGCCCGGGGCTGCTCGCTGCAGACGGTGGCGCTGCTAAACGCCGCGATCACCGCCGCCGGTGGCCCCTCCAATGTGGTCACCTGCATCGCGGACCCCACCATCGAGAGCGCACAGGAGCTCATGCGCCACCCGGCCGTGCGGCTCGTCGTCGTCACCGGCGGCGGCGCGGTGGTGAAGGCCGCCATGAGCTCAGGGAAGCGCGCGATCTGCGCCGGCCCGGGGAACCCGCCGGCGGTCGTGGACGAGACCGCCAACATCGACAAGGCCGGGCGCGACATCGTGGCGGGGGCCTCCACCGACAACAACATCATCTGCGTCGACGAGAAGGAAGTCATCTGCGTCGACATGGTGGCCGACGGCCTCGTCAAGGCGATGACCCGCAGCGGCGCCGTGCTCGTCGACCGCCACCGCCTGGCGGCGCTCGAGAAGGTCGTCTTCACCCAGATGCGCGGCCCGCGGCAGCACGCGGAGATCAACCGCGCGCTGATCGGCAAGAACGCCGACGTCATCCTGGGCAAGCTCGGCATGAACGTGCCCCCGTCCACACGTCTGGGGATCGTCGAGGTGGACGAGGACCATCCCCTCCTGTGGACCGAGCAGATGATGCCGATCCTGCCCCTCTGCCGGGTGCCCAACGCCGGCTACGCCATCGAGCTCGCGGTCAAGGTCGAGGGCGGCAACCGCCACACGGCGGTGATGCACTCGAAGAACCTCGACAACCTCTCGCGCATGGCCAGGGAGTGCAACTGCAGCATCTTCGTCAAGAACGGCCGCTCCCAGGCCGGGCTCGGACTCGACGGCGAGGGGAGCTGCTCGTTCACCATCGCCAGCCCCACCGGCGAAGGCATGACCTCGGCGCGGTCGTTCTCGCGCCAGCGCCGCTGCGTCCTGGTCGACCACTTCAGGATCACCTGATGAAGAAGCACCCCGCCATCGCCGTGCTGGAGTTCAGGGACATCGCGGTCGGGCTGGTCGCGACCGACGCGATGCTCAAGCGCTCCCCGATCGCCTTCCTCAAGTGCGGCACGATCAGCCGGGGCCGCTTTCTCACGCTGCTCGGCGGCACCACCGCCTCGGTGGAGGAAGCGTGCCACGAGGGGCTCCTCCAGGGGGGCGAAAGCGTTCTCGACCACGTGCTGCTGGCGGACGTCCACCCGCAGCTGTACGACGCGATCCTCGGCCACCGGCGGCCGGTCGGTGCCGGCTCTCTCGCCATCATCGAGACCTCCACGGTGTCGTCCAACGTCCGCGCCGCCGAGCTGGCGCTCAAGGGCACGCCGGTCGACCTCGTCGAGCTCCGCCTCGCCGACGCCGGGCTCTCGGGCAAGGGACTCTCGATCGTTCACGGCGAGCTGCACGACGTCGAGGCGGCGGTGGAGATCGCGGCCAGCTTCCTCCGCGACGCCGGCGTCGAGGCGGGTTTCAGGATTATCCCGGCGCCCCACGAGGCACTCGCCGGCCATGTTGGCGCGGGCACCCGCTTCGGCTCGGCGGCGCTGCTCGAACTCGACGGCGAAGGAGACGAACGCTGATGTTGCTCGGGCGGGTCATCGGCGTCGTCGTGCCGTGCTCGGTCGCCGAGGGTCTTGCGTCGACACCGATGCTCCTCCTGCAGCCGCTCGACAAACGCGGCGCACCGAAGGGGCGGCCCCTCGTCGCCGCGGACAGTACCCGGATGGCGGGCCCCGGCGAGCTCGTCTACTACGAGGGGGGCCGCGAGGCCGCCCTCGCCCTCGATCCGTCCTTCGTCCCGGTGGATCACGCCATCATCGGCATCGTCGACGGCCTCCACCTGGCGGAAGGCGAGGCCGCGCCATGATCCTCGGGCGGGTCAGCGGCGAGATCCACTCCACGATCAACCACCCGTTCTACGACGCCAGGAAGCTCCTGGTGGTGGAAAAGACCGACGCCGAAGGCACGCCGGCGGGCGGCTACGTGATCGCGGTGGACGCGGTGGGCGCCGGAGTCGGCGAGCGCGTGTTGGTCCTCGACGAGGGCAACGGCGCCCGCCAGGTCCTCGCCTCTCCCGATGCCCCCGTCCGCTCCGTCGTTGTCGGCATCATCGACGCCGTCACCCGTTAAATCTGCAACTTTCCGGTACCTGGTACCTCATAGTTTCATTTTTGCGGAACGGGAGCGAGGGTGGTGCGGAGGAAGCGGGACGCCCGGGCGTGGGTGCCTGGGGCCTCGCTCTCGCGCGGACCGGCGACGTTGAGCGTGCGCACCCCTTCCCGGTCGAGCCACGCGTGAACCTCGGCGGTTCCGGGGACTCCCGT
>NCBR01000089.1 GCA_002279285.1 Acidobacteria bacterium 37-71-11 | reverse complement strand
CGGCCGCGACCCAGCCGCGCGCCTCGCCGCCGGGTCCCTCGCTGTCCCCTTCGCTGCGCTCAGGGTCAGCGTCTCCCGGCGGCGATGCGCGCGCTGGGGGCCCCGCGGCCTCCGGAGCAATAGCCGCTTCACCCGAGGGGCGGATGGAAGACCCCCCGCCCACCACTCGGAAGCCCAGAGGAAGGCCGAGAGGCTTGGTGACGAAGAGCAAGCACAGTAGGGCTTCCGCGGAGTGAGGGGGTGGTGGCCAAGACCGCCCAGCGGGCGTAGGCCGATTTCGCCGGAGCGTGCGGGCCCCGAGCGGCCAGAGCGGCGGGTGGAAACGCCGGCCCCGACCGAGCGCTTCATGCGAGGGAGGGGAACGGCAAGGCTCCGCCCGCCGATCTGGCCAGCTCGGTCGCACGCGCAGGCGGGTCGGAGGGCGGCGCTCGATGCGCCGCCCGAGCGACACGGCCGTAGCCCGCGGGGCAAAAGAGAAGGTTAGAGCCGGCGGAAGGCGAAGCGGTGGACCAGGCGCCCTTCGCGCGCGTACTTGACCTCGAAGTTGCTGGCCGGGATCGCCGCGAACGCCGCGGCCGCCGCAACGGGCTGCAAGCGTCCCTCGGCGGCCAGTACCCGGGCAATCATCGCCGCGTAGCCGTCGTGATCGGTCTTGACGCGCAGCAGCCCGCCGGGGGCGAGCACTTCCGCGAGGCGGGCCACGTTCTCGGGCCGGAAGAAGCGGCGCTTCAGGTGGCGCGTCTTCGGCCAGGGATCGGGGAAGTAGACGTGTACGGCCACCACCGAGTCGGCCGTCAGGCAGCGGAAGAGGAGGTCCTCGGCGGTCGTGTGGAGAAGCCGCACGTTGGCGAGGCCACCGCGGGCGGCGCGGCGCGCCGCCATCTCGAGATAGATGCGGGCGCGCTCGACGCCGATCAAGCCGATCTCGGGATGCGCGGCGCCCCACTCCAGCAGGAAGCGCCCCTTGCCGGCGCCGAGCTCGACCTCGAGCGGGACCGTCGCGCCGAAAAGCCCGGGCACGTCGAGAGGCACGTTGACGCGGGCGAGATCGATGATCTGGTCGACGGCGTCCACCGGACTGCTCAGCCCTCGGAGCGGTCCACGGCTTCCAGATCCTCGTCGCCGAACACGATGCCGAGCGACCGCGCCATCCGCACCAATTGGCAGTTCGGGTCGACGCGCTTGAGGCGTCCGATCGTGTCCTCGATCGGCACCGCGACGATCTCGTCGCTGCGCAACGCGACCATGTTTCCGAACTGGCCGGTGACGGCGAGGCGCGCGGCCTCGACCCCGAAGCGCGTGGCGAGGATCCGGTCGGTCGGCACGGGGGTGCCGCCGCGCTGGATGTGACCGAGGACCGTGGCGCGCACCTCATAGCCGCCGCGCGACTCGATCTCGCGCGCGATCTGGGTCGAGATCCCGCCCAGCCGTTTCCAACCGGTGACGGCGTCCTCACCGGCGAACACCTGAACACCGCCCTCGGGCGCGGCGCCCTCGGCGACGACGACCACCGAGAACGGACGCCCGCTCCGCTCGCGGGCGCGGAACTTGGCGATCAACGCCTCGAACCGGAACGGGATCTCCGGGATGAGGACGACGTCGCCGCCGCCCGCGAGCCCGGCGTGGAGCGCGATCCAACCGGCTTCGCGGCCCATCACCTCGAGCAGCATGACGCGGTGATGGCTTTCGGCTGTGCTGTGCAGGCGGTCGAGCGCCCAGCTTGCGGAATCGAGGGCGGTGGCGAACCCGAACGTGTACTCGGTCCCGAAGAGGTCGTTGTCGATCGTCTTGGGCACACCCACGACCGGGATCCCGAGCTCCCGCCAGAACCGTTCGGCGATCGAGAGCGAGCCGTCACCGCCGATCACGATCAGGCCGTCGAGCCCGAGCTTGTCGAAGTTCTTCTTGGCGGTGGCGGAGGCGTCCACCAGCTCCTCGACCCCGTCCGGGCGGCGGAAGGCGTAGCGGAACGGGTTGCCGCGGTTGCTCGTGCCCAGGACCGTGCCGCCCCGCACCAGCAACCCCGAGACATCTGCGAGCGACAGCTCGCGGACCTTCATCTCGACGAGTCCGATGAACCCGTCCAAGATCCCCGTCACGCTCACCCCATGGGCCACCTTGCACGACCGCACGACCGCGCGGATCACGGCGTTCAAGCCGGGCGCGTCGCCACCCCCGGTCAGAACCCCGATGCGTCGCACTGCACTCATCACCCCTCCTCGAGACCGAGATGTACGAGCTCGATTCCGGCGTCCCGGGCGAACTCCATGATGCGCTCGTCGCGGTAGAACTCGCCGTACAGCACGCGAACGATCCCGGCGTTCGCGATGAGCTTGAAGCAGTCCCAGCACGGCGAGGCGGTCGCGTAGATATCCGCCCCCTCGATGCGCACACCGTGGCGGGCCGCCTGCAAGATCGCGTTCGCCTCGGCGTGTACGGTCCGCACGCAGTGCCCGTTCTCCATCAGGCAACCGGCTTCGGCACAGTGCGCGAGACCCCGGATCGAGCCGTTGTACCCCGTGGCCAGCAACGCCTTGTCGCGTACGACGACGGCCCCGACGCTCTTGCGGGGACAGGTCGAGCGCGTCGCCGCCTGCACGGCGAGGTTCATGAAGTAGCGGTCCCACGACACCCTGCTCACGCCGTAAGTGTACCCGCACGCGTCCGCTTCCTGAACCTGGGGCGACTCCGGGCGAGGATCAGGGTGACCCGCCGGTGCGTTCGACCCCGGGGCGGCCTGCGATCGGCCTCACGTCCCTCAGTGAGCGGCCACCACGATGGCGGCGGTCGCCGCCATCCCCGGCTTCAGGACCCCGCCGGTGTTGGCGACGGCGCAGCGCACGACAGCTTCGTGCGACGCGGGTCCCGGCGCGGCGACCCGGACAACCCGCCCCGCAAACGTCTTCCCGGGCCGAGCGGCGGCCTGAACGGTGACGCTCGCCCCGACCCGGACGCGCGCCAGGTCCGCTGCGCTGATCCGGCCGGTCACCCAGACCCGGTCCAGGGTCCCGACCGTGAACAGATCGGGCGCGCCGCCGCCCGGACCCTGCCCCGCAACCACGGTTCCGGAGGCGGCCGCACTGGCCAGCACCACACCACGGACAGGCGCGACGAGAGTAAACGACCCGGTCATCTCGTCGCTGCGCAGGCCCTTGACGAGTGCCGCCTTTGCCCGGGCGCGCGCCACTTCGGCTCTGGCCGACGCCAACGCCGCGCGCGCCGCCTCCAGGCGGTCCGTTTCACCTTCGTGCGCGTCGAACAGTTGCCGCTGGCGCTGGGCTTCGCCCTCGGCCGCGGCCAGGTCGGCCTCGGCCTTCAGCTTGTCCGGCACGGCGCGTGCGAGTTCGGGCGAAGCGATCACCGCCAGCGGCGCTCCCTTGGCCACGCGCTGGCCAAGCTGCGCCAGTACGTGTGTGACGCGGCCCGCGACCGGCGACGTCACGTGCGCCACGAGGTCGTCGTCGAACGCGACCTGCCCCCTCACCAGGATCGTCTCGCCCGCCTGGTGCAGGTCCGGGCCGGCCGCCCGGGCCTCGCGACCGCTCAGTCCGAAAATGGCGACGAGAGCCACGGCAGCAATCCCCGGCGCCGCGCCGCCCCGCGTCCGCCACTCGGACCTCGCCGGCCGACCCGGCTTGCCTACCTGTGCGCCTGCCATCGCCGAACCTCCGTTCTCCCCGGCGCCTTGAGGCCAGAGACGGGGTGGCTGCGGACGGATCCGCCGCCGCGACCGCGCGCGCCAAATTGACGTGGCGGTCGCCTGTACACGAGACTCAGAGCATAACCCGTGCCACCACGGATATGGAATACCCAGAATACCCCCTGGCCGCTGCCACCGCCTCGCAAAACCAGCGTCGATGCGCTAGAGTTCCCGCTGTTCGATCGGCCCACCCGAGGCATGCCATCCGCCCGGTGTGCGTGGGCCGGAAACGCAGGCGATGAACCGTTTCGAGCCCGATGCCGCGCGCGCCCCCCAGGCGGGGCCTTCGGACCTGCGGGTCTTCCGCGTGTTCCAGCACTTCGGCGACCCCCAATTGGCGCAACTCGCCGCGCAGGGACGCGAGCACCCCGTGGCGCAGGGGCATGTGGTCTACGACGAGGGTAGCGCCGGCGACGACTTCTTCGTCGTTCTGGCGGGAACGGTCGAGGGGCACCGCAACACGCCCGCCGGACGCCAGCCGGTGACCCGCATCCGGGTGGGCCAGCTTTTCGGCGAGGTGTCGTTCCTCGACGGACGGCCTCGCGACCTGGCCACCCTCGCCACCGAACCCAGCGTGCTGCTGGCCTTCCACGGCGAGGGTGTGCGCCGGGCCGCCGCCGCGGACTCCGAGTTGGGAGCGGCGCTCGCCCATACGTTCTGGCACTCCCTGGCGGCGAAGATCCGCCAGGCGAACCAGTTCATGGGCGAACTCCTGCCGCCATCGCACGCCGCCGTGGCCCGGCCAGCCGCGCGGCGGGGCAGCTCGGTGGACCTCAGACCGGGCGCCAAGCTCGACCTCTTCGCCGAGAGCGGCCTGTCGGCGGCCGAATTGCGGTTGCTCGCCACCACGCTGCGGGCCGAGAGCTTCCCCCCCGGCGCCAACCTCTTCCTCGAGGGTGAGCGTGGCGACTCCCTGTATATCGTGGCCGGCGGCGAGGTCGTGATCTCGCGCCGGATCCCGGGCCGGGGCGAGGTCCTCCTTGCGACGCTGCCTCGCGGCGGCGTCTTCGGCGAGATGGCCCTCGTGGACGATCAGCTCCGCAGCGCCGACGCCCGCTCCGGCCTCGGCGGCTGCACGGTGCTCGTCCTCTCGCAGCGCGACCTCGACGAGGTGCTCCAGCGCCCCTCCGAGGCCGCAGCCCAGTTCCTCGACCTCGTGTGCCGCGTGCTCTGCCACCGCCTGCGGGCGATGATCGAGCAACTCGCCGAGCGGCGCGGTCAGCCCCCCGCGCCGTAGCGGCCGCTCGCACTCGGCGCGACGCTGCACGCCCCGTGGCGCGCGGGGACCGGAGCAGCCACCATGAGCTGGCCACGGCCGCCACGACGACGAGACCCCACCCCTGCACCGCGTAGAAGGCCCCCGGCTGCGCGATCAGCGGCGCCGCCGCGCCGAGCACGGCGAGCCACCATGCAGCCAGCACGTATGCCGCCGGGTTGGAACCGAGCACGAAGCGGGCGAGCAGCGCAGCGACGCCGAGCACCACTGCGGCTTGCGCCAGCCCCGCCACGACCTCGGCGCTGGTCGCGCCGCGGCCGACCGGGAGCAACGCCAGCAGCAGCCCCAAGGCGTAGAGCGCCCGCAGCCAGCGCGTCCCCAGCTCGCGCCAGAGGTGGATCGCCAGCCCCGCGACCCCGAGCAGAAGCACCGCCTGCAGGACCGGACCGACGAGGCCTCCGAGCGCCGGGAGCGCTGACGCCACCGCGCCCGGGAGGCCCACCGGAGCGTCGGGAAACGCCGTCGGCCAGGCGGCGCGCGCCCAGTCGACGACGCCGCGGAACACCAGCGCGGCCCCGACCACCGCGACCGCTGCGGCCGCCGTGGCCGCCGCCACCGGGCGGCGCGCCGCCGGGCTCGCCGCGGCGCGCGCGCCGGGGAAGCAGGCGGCCAGGGCGCCGAGCACGAGCACGGCGAACGTCGCGAAGAAGAGCGCACCGATCGCGAGGCCGATCAACGCCGAGATGCGGAACAACGCCTCCGGCGTCGAGGGCGGGTACTGCGCCCAGACGAGCGGCGACATCACGGCCGTCGCCGCGACGAACAACGCCACCGGCAACGCCGCCGCGCCGAACACGGACCGCCACGGCACCGCGCCGCCGCGCACCCCGCGGTAGAACGTGAGCAGGCCGTGGACGATCAGCAACGCCACCATGCCGACCATCACGCCGAGACGCCCGTACGAGGCGATCGTGGCCTTGTCGCGGGCCCGCGTCCACGCCTCCGGCAGCTTGAGCCGCCGCAAGACCGCGTCCACCGTGTCGCCGTGCACCGTCACGTCGATCAGGTACTCGGCGCCGCCGACGCTGCGCCCGGGGTCCTTCCAGGTGAAGGTGTGGTCGGTGCGGGCGGGCCGCTTCTCGCTCTTGGCCTCCTTGAACTCGAGCTTCGCCGGGTCGAGGCCGGCCGAGACCAGCGCCGCCTCGGCGAGCCGGCGGGCCTGCGCGACGGGCACGGTCGCCCCCGGCGCCTCCTCGCGCAGCGTGTGGTCGAAGCGCACCACCTTGTCCGACGCGTCGTCCACCGCGAGATCCCAGCCCTCGCGTTCCAGCGGCCGGAACACGCGCACCTTCCACAGCGGCACCTCGCGGGCGAACTTCGCCACCTCCGCGACCCCGCCGTGCTCGAGCAGGAAACGCCGGTCGTCGGCGCCGAGCACGTCGGTGTTCGCGGTGACGACGAACCGCCACTGCGCCGGGTCCACGCCGCGCGTGCGCAGGAACGCCTCGGCCGCCTGCCGCACCGCGTCCGGCCGCCGCGTCACCCCGACCCCGCGGCCGGGATCGGGGGCACGGGGGGCCAGCAGCGCACCGGCGACGGCCAGAACCAGGCCCGCCGGGAGCAGCCGCCGCAGCGGCGGCGCGGCGATCGGGGCGGGTTGCTCCAGCGCCGCCGCCGGCGGCGCTGGCGGGGCCGGCTCGGCGGCGTTGAGCAGCCCCGGGTCGGCGACGAAACCGCCGCGGCGCCAGGCGACCACCAGCGTCACCGCCAGCGGGAAGAGCAGCGCCCCGACGCCGGCCAGCGCCGTGATCACGAAGTAGAGGTTGCCCGAGCGCACCAGCAGCATCGACGTGTACCCGGCGTCCACGACGTAGTGCCAGACCAGGCACGGCACCACCCCGAAGCGGTAGAGGATGATCCCGACGAACAGGCCCGCGATCGACACCTCGACGCCGCGGATGTAGAACGGCTGCGCCGGGTAGTTGGCGTGCGCGAACCCCCAGATCAGCGCCGGGATCACGATCGAGGCGACGCGGGAACGCGTGAGCTTCCCGACCAGCGGGATCGAAAACACGCGCGACATGAACTCCTCGCTCACCGCCGGGTAGAAGCCGATGAACAGCACGGCGAGCCAGGGGAACGAGGTGTTGAGCAGGTTGTCGAACGGCACGTCCGCCGGGTTCCAGGCGCCGAACTTCTGGCCGATCAGGTAGAACGCGACCTGGTACGCGAGGAAGACGACGGCCAGGCAGTAGCCGAGCACGAGGCCGAAGACGAGCCGCTTGCTGCGCCATCCGGCGCGCTCGAACAGCGCCGCCACGCGCAGGTGCTGCGGGAAGTAGGCGCGGAACAGCGGCTCGCCCGCCGCCACCACGATGAAGATCACCAGCGCCTGCAGCCCGGCGCCGGCGATGGCCCGCAGGACCTGGCCCGCGAGGAACGCCCCGTACGTGCCGGTGGTGTCGAAGCCGTACGAGGCCAGCGGCAGCTGATTGAGGGACATCAACACGAACAGTACGAACGCCACCGCGGTGAGAAGCATCGCCAGGCGCCAGCGCACGTTCCCCCGCCGCCCCTCGCGGAACAGCACGATCAGCGCGGCGAGCAGCGTGAGCACGATGCCGAACGCCGCGACCATCGCGGTGGTGTTGTTGGCCGCGCGCAGCTTCTGGTAGCCCTGCGTCCACGCGTCGGGGATCTTGAGGTACTCGGCGTAGCCGGCGGCCTCGTCGCCGTGCACCTCGACCTGCATGCGGTACGTGGCGTCCTTCGCCTTCCACCCCGTCCGCTCCCAGGTGAACGTCCAGTCGCGCCGGTGCGGCCGGTCCTCGCGCTTCGACTCGATGAACGTGAGCTTTGCCGGGTCGAGCGTGAACGCCGACGCGAGGAACGCCTCCGCCACGCTGCGCGCCGCCGCCTCGTCGAGCGAGGCGCCGGCGGCATCCTCGGGGATCAAGTGGGCGAAACCCATCACCTGGCCCTCGGGCGTGACCTCGACGCGCACCTCCTCCTTGGTCAGGGGCTTGAACCAGCGGTGCGCCCAGCTCCACAGGTGCACCTGCCCCTCGCGGGTCAGCGTGCCGAGCCGCTCGAGGCCGAGCTCGCGCTCGAGGTAGATCTTGGCGCGGTCGTCGCCGCGGAAGATCGCCGCGTGCGTGCGGCCCGCCAGCGCCGCCGCCGCCGCCGGCGCGTGCTTGGCGAGGAACGCCTCGGCGACCGGTTCCGACGTCGCGCGGTTCACCGTGAACGAGAGGTGCGCCTCGGGGAACGCCCGCGTGAAGTTCGTCCAGGCAAAGATCCCCGCCCCCGCCGCCACCACCAGCGCCACCGCCAGGGTCAGCCTTTCACCACGGGTGAACCGGTCCATGTCCCCTCCCCTTAGCCACCGGGAATCACGATTGCGCCATTCTTGCATGAACGCGGGGGAAGAGGAGAGGGGAGAAAGGAAATGGGAGAAAGAAAACGGAAGTAAGGAAGACGGAAGACCAACAGCCGAAGCCGCGCCTGGTTTCTCGTCTACCTTCTACCGTCTACCTTCTTTTCTCTCCCCCGTCTACACTGGCTCCGTGACCACGTCCGAACCACGCGGCGCCCGATTGGCCGGGCTGCTGGGCCGGCGCATCATGGTGCTCGACGGCGCCACCGGCACGGCGCTCGCCGCGCGCGCCCTCGGCCCCGCCGACTACGGCGGCGAGCGGCTTCTCGGCTGCCACGAGGCGTTGGTGCTGCACCGGCCCGACGTGGTGCTCGACCTCCACCGCGGCTACCTCGCGGCCGGGGCCGACATCGTCGAGACCGACACCTTCGGCGCGACACCGGTGGTGCTCGCCGAGTACGGCCTCGCCGGCCGCTGCCGCGAGATCAACAGGCGCGCGGCCGAGCTGGCGCGGCAGGCGTGCGCCGATGCCGAACAAGACGACCCGTCGCGGCCCCGTTTCGTGGCGGGCTCGATCGGTCCGACGACCAAGGCGCTGACGCTCACCGGCGGCATTACGTTCCCCGAACTCGTCGCGGCGTACGCACTCCAGGCCGGGGGCCTCGCCGAGGGCGGCGCCGACGTGCTGCTGATCGAGACGTGCCAGGACGCGCTCAACCTGAAGGCCGCGCTCATCGCCTGCACCGAGGCCGCGCCGCACCTGCCGGTCGCCGTCTCGGCGACGATCGAGCCCACCGGCACGACACTCGGCGGCCAGACGATCGAGGCCGTCGCGGTGACGGTCGAGCCGTGGCGGCCGCTGTGGGTCGGGGTCAATTGCTCGACCGGCCCGGGCCCTATGACCGAGCATGTGCGCGCGCTCGCGGCGCTGACGCCCAGCTTCCTCTCGGTGGTCCCCAACGCCGGCCTCCCCGACGGCGACGGGCACTACCACGAGAGCCCCAGCGACATGGCGCGGGCGCTGGGACGCTTCGCCGCGTCAGGGTGGGTGAACCTGATCGGCGGCTGCTGCGGCACCGGAGAAGAGCACATCCGGCGCCTGCGCGAGGTGGCGGACTGCGCCGCGCCGCGCGTGCCGCCCGCGTACGACCCCGCGCACCTGGCGGGCGGCGAGGTGGTCGACCTCGTCCAGGAGCCGCCGCCGCTGTTGATCGGGGAGCGCACCAACGTGCTCGGCTCGCGGACGTTCAAGGAGCTGGTGCGGGGGCGTCGCTGGGCCGAGGCCGCCGAGGTCGGGCGGCGGCAGGTGCGGGGCCGGGCCGGCGTTCTCGACGTCTGCCTCGCCGACGCCGAGGGGGACGAGAACGGCGCGATGCGAGCGGTGGTGACCGCCCTGCGCCGCGCCGTCAGGGTGCCGCTGATGGTCGACACCACCGACCCGGAGGTGATGGCGGCTGCGCTCGAACTCATCCCCGGCCGGCCGGTGCTCAACTCGGTCAACCTCGAGGACGGCGGCGCCCGCCTGGAGCGCGTCGCCGCGCTCGCCCGCCGCTTCGGCGCCGCGGTCGTGGCCGGGTGCATCGACGAGCACCCGACCGACGGAATGGCGCGCACCGCCGAGCGCAAAGCCGAGGTGGCGGCGCGCCTGCTCGAGCGCCTCGAGGCGGCCGGCGTGCGGCGCCGCGAGGTGCTGCTCGACGCGCTCGTCTTCCCGGCCGCGACCGGCGACCCCAAGTTCCGCGGCTCCGCCGGCGAGACCGTGCGCGGCGTCAAGCTCATCAAGGAGAGGATCCCGGACGCGCTCACGGTCCTCGGGGTCTCGAACGTCTCCTTCGGCGTCCCGACCGCGGGGCGCGAGGTGCTCAACGCGGTGTTCCTGCACCACTGCGTGCAGGCGGGCCTCGACGGAGCGATCGTCAACGCCGAGCAGCTCGTGCGCTTCCCTTCGCTCGACGCCGGGGAGGTCAAGCTCGCGGAGGACGTGCTGTTCGACGGAGACAAGCGCGCCGTGGACGCCTTCGTGGCGCGCTACCGCCAGGCGAAGCCGCGGGTCGCCTCCGTCGATGCGCACCTGAGCGCGGAGCAGCGCATCACTCTCATGGTCGTCGAGGGAACACGCACCGGCCTCGACGCGGCGCTCGACGAGCTGCTCGGCCGCATGGCGCCGCTGGCGATCATCAACGGCCCGCTCATGGCCGGGATGGACGAGGTCGGCCGCCTGTTCGGCTCGGGGCAGCTCATCGTCGCCGAGGTGCTCGTCTCCGCCGAGGTGATGCAGGCCGCGGTGGACCACCTCAAGCCGCACTTGCAGGGCGACGAGAGTGATTCCCGCGGCTCCATCCTGCTTGCCACAGTGCGCGGGGACGTCCACGACATCGGCAAGAACCTCGTCGGGATCATCCTCGCCACCAACGGCTACGCCGTGACCGACCTCGGGGTCCAGTGCCCTTCGGAAAAGCTGATCGCCGCGTGGCGGGAGCACCCGGCCTCCCTCATCGGCCTCTCCGGCCTGCTGGTGCGCTCGGCGCACCAGATGGCGGCCACGGCCGAGGACCTGCGCGCCGCCGGCATCGCCGCGCCGCTGCTGGTGGGCGGCGCGGCGCTCTCGGCCTCGTTTACCCGCGACCGCATCGCGCCCGCCTACGGAGCCACCGTGCGCTACGCCGCCGACGCCATGGCTGGGTTGGCGATCGCCAACGAGCTGGTGAAGACCGTGGACCGTGGCTCGTGGACCGTGGTTAGTCACGGCCGAGACCTGGGCGACGGGGCGTCCTTGGAGGCGGGCCGGTCGGTCGCCGCAAAGCGCACGGTCCCAGGTTCCAGGGAGGCCGATGAGACGAAGGCGACGGGAGGGGCGAAGGCAAGCAGCGAGCCGGCGCAAGTGCTTTCCCCTTCAACCGCTGCCACCACACCTCCTTCCACGGACCACGGACCACGGACCCCGGACCCCGGTCTTCCCCGGCCGCCCGACCTCGCGCGCCACGTGTTGCGCGAGTTGCCGATCGACGAGGTGTTCGCCCACCTCAACCCCCAGATGCTGTTCGGCAAACACCTCGGGGTGCGCGGCTCGGTGCGCCGACTGCTCGAGGCCGGCGACGAGCGCGCCGTCGAGCTCCGCCGCCGGGTCGAAGCGCTCGAGGACGCCGCCGCAACGCGGGGGTGGCTGGCGCCCGCCGGCGTGTACCGCTTCTTCCGCGCCTGCTCCCGGGGCGACACCGTGGCGGTCCTCGACCCCGCCGGGCGGGAACTGGCGGCGCTGCCGTTCATGCGGCAGGCGCGGGAGCCGCGCGGGTGCGCCGCGGACTGGGTGTCGCGCGACCCGGCGGCGCACGACGCGGTCGCGATCTTCGTGGTCACCGCCGGCACCGGCGTGCGCGCTCGCGCCGCGGAGCTGCGCGCCCAGGGCAAGCTTCTCGACAGCATCGCGCTGCAGGCGCTGGCGCTGGAGACCGCCGAGGCCGGCGCCGAGTGGCTGCACCGCCGGCTGCGCGAGCAGTGGGGGTTCCCAGACCCGTCCGCGATGACCATGGAGGAGCGGCTTCGGGCGCGTTACCGCGGCATCCGGCTGTCGTTCGGGTACCCGGCGTGCCCCGACCTCGAGCCGCAGGCGGACGTGTTTCGCCTGCTCCAACCGGAGGAGATCGGCGTGCGCCTCACCGACGGCTTCATGATGGACCCCGAGGCGAGCGTGTCCGCGGTCGTCTTCCACCACCCCGACGCCCGCTACCTGGCGTAGTCGGCCCTCCGGCAACACAGGGATCCGGGCAAAGGGCGCAGGGCACCGGTCCGTGGTCCGTGGAGATCAACGACAGCGCGCCCGGCGGTCGCGCCCCACATCAGAGGCAACCGCGCCTCACGCCGTGCCCGGCTGCGCCGGCCGCAGGCCGCGCAGCCTCGAGCGCTCCCCTCGAAGACGAGAACGACGCCGACAGGCAGGGCCTCGCAGCTTGGGGCGTGTAGCCGCGCCGCCGCCGTTGGTAGGGGCCGGCTATCACACTTTGCTGCCGGCGGCCTGACCAGGGTGTACCCATATCGCTCGGCCGCCGGACCAGCGTTGCCGAACAGAAAACAAAGTGTGATACCCGGCCCCTGGCAAGGCGCGCGACCCCCGCCGCACCGGAGTGTGGCCGGAGGCCACATGAGGATGCGAGCGGGGCGAGCGCAACGCCGGGCGAGACGCGGCTCCGCCGCGGCTCACGGGGGGCACGGGGGGCAAGAGCGGCCGGGCGGTTGGGTGGAGCGGCCGCGGGCCCCCCGCCCGGATAGACGGTCCGACGCCGGCGGCGCCAGTAGCAGGGACTTGGGTACCGTGTGGCCTCACGCGCGGCGCAGGTGGACCAGCTCTTCCACATTCCCCGCCGGCCCGGGAATTGGCGACGGAATCCGCCCCAGGCAGGCCAGACCCAGCGCCGTCGCCGCCTCCAGCACCCCGACGATGGCGTGCTCCCTGACCTCCGGATCGCGCACCACGCCGCCCTTGCCCACCTGCCCGCGTCCCGCCTCGAACTGCGGCTTCACCAGCGCCACGAGGTCGCCACCGGCGGCTAGAACCCCTATCAGCGCCGGGAGGACGAGCCGCAGGGAAATGAACGAGACGTCCACCGTGACGACGCCGAACGGGCCAGGGACGTCCTCGGGTGTCAGCAACCTGGCGTTGACGCCCTCGATAACCACGACGCGGGGGTCGGAGCGGAGCTTCCAGTCGAGCTGCCCGCGGCCGACGTCGAGCGCCACCACCTGCACGGCACCCCGTTCGAGCAGGACGTCCGTGAAACCTCCGGTCGAGGCGCCGACATCCAGGCAGCGCTTACCCGAGGGATCCACGGCAAAGACGGCAAGTGCCGCGGCCAGCTTGACGCCACCGCGCGAGACCCACGGATGGTCCGGCCCGATGACCTCGACCCGCGCACCTTCGGCGACGGCCTTCCCGGCCTTGTCGGCCAGGAGGCCGTCGACCCGAACGAGACCGGCCAGGATCAAGCTCTGGGCCCGCGCGCGCGACGGCGCCAGCCCGCGCTCGACGAGCGTCTGATCGAGGCGAACTCGTGCTCCGGCCACGAGCGATGCTAGCATTGCCCCGGTCATGTTCGGGAAAGGTTTTGCTGCGCTCGTCCGGGGGATGCGGCCCCGCCACTGGCTCAAGAACGGATTCGTCCTCGCGCCGGCGGTGTTCGCCGGGCATGCCCTCGATGCGCCGGCGATGGGCAGGGCGGTCGCGGTGGCGGCGGCGTTCTGCCTCGCCTCTTCGGCCGGCTATCTGGTCAACGACGTGCTCGATCGGGAGACCGACCGCGCCGATCCGGTCAAGCGCTTCCGGCCGGTCGCGAGCGGTGTGATGTCGGTTGCGGCCGCCTTCGTCTGGGCGGCGGCTCTTTTTGCCGCGGCGGCCGCTCTGAGCCTGGAGGGTGGCGCCGCGGCGGCGCTCGTTCTCGGCGGGTACGTCGTGGTCACCCTGCTGTACTCGCTGCTCCTCAAGTCGCTGGCGGTCGTGGACGCGATGGCGGTCGCCACCGGGTTCCTGTTGCGTCTGGTCGCCGGCGCGGTCGCGATCCCGGTCACGATCTCGCACTGGCTGATTGTGTGCGGTTTTCTGCTCGCGCTCCTGCTGGCGTTCGGGCCCCGCTACCCGCTGTCGTACCTCCACGACGTGGTGACGATGCTCGCCGGCGTCACGCTCGTGACGTACACCCTGTACACGGTCGCGCCCGACACGACACGCAAGCTCGGCGGTTCCAACGCGCTGTTGCTCACGGTGCCGCTCGTGCTGTTCGGCATCATGCGCTACCTCCTGCTGCTTCACCGGGAGGGTGCGCAGGACCCGACGGCGACCTTGTTCCGCGACCGCGCCCTGCTGGTCACCGTCGTCGTGTGGATCGTCGCGGCCGGCACCATCGTCCTGGTGGCTGGAGGCGCACGGTGAAGAGCCGCGTGGCGGTGCTGCGCACCCGGCCCGACACCGTTCTCGGCGACCTCGGGCGCCTGTGCGAGCTGGCCGGCGTGAAGGATGCCCTTGCGCCCAGCGCCACCACCATCCTCAAGGACAACATCTCCTGGCACTACCCGTACCCGGGCGCCAACACCACGCCGTGGCAGCTCGAGGGTACGATCCTCGCGCTGCGCGCCGCCGGCCTTGCCGACCTCGTGTGCATCCAGAACAACACGGTCGTCACCGACCCGAAGAAGGGCGAGCGGCTCAACGGCTACCTCGGCGTGCTCGGCCGCTACGGCGTGCCCGTGCGCTACAACTGCGACCCCCACGACCTCGCGTGGGTGCGCTACGAGCCCAAGGGCAAGATGCTGGCGTTGCCGAAGGTCTTCCCGGACGGCATCCAGATCCCGGAGTTCTTCCTCGGCACCAACATCGTCCACCTGCCGACCGTCAAGTGCCATATCTACACCACGACGACCGGCGCGATGAAGAACGCCTTCGGCGGCTTGCTGGCGACCCGCCGGCACTACACCCACACCTGGATCCACGAGACGCTGGTGGACCTCCTCACGATCCAGAAGGAGATCCACACCGGCCTCTTCGCCGTGATGGACGGGACGACGGTCGGCAACGGACCGGGGCCGCGCACGATGGTCCCCGTGCGCAAAGACGTTCTTCTGGCGGCCGCCGATCAGGTCGCGATCGACGCCGTGGCGGCGAAGATGATGGGGTTCGACCCGCTCGCGATCCGCTACCTCGCCCTCGCCCATGAGCGCGGCCTCGGCGTCGCCGACCCGCGCGACATCGAGCTGGTCGGCGACGCCGACGCCGGAGGCGAGAACTGGCACTTTTCGGTCGGCGACAACCTGGCGAGCCGCGTCGGCGACGTGCTCTGGTTCGGGCCGCTCAAGCGGCTGCAGAAGCTCTTTTTCCACACGCCGCTGGTGTACGTCTTCGTCGCCGGTTCGTACCTCTACCATGACTTCCTCTGGTACCCGGTGTTCGGCCGGCGCGCGGTGCGCGATTTCGTCCGCACCTCGCCCTGGGGCGCGCTGTTCGCCCGCTACCTCGCCGAGCAGGCCAGCATGCTCGGCGCGGCGCCCGACTTCACGGGTGGAGCCTCCTGAGCCATGCTCGGGGCGTGATGCGCGGCCGATGAACGCGGCGCTGACCCGAAACCGGAGCCTCGTCCTGGCGTTGCTCGTTTTCGCTCTTTCTGTCCGCATCATCGGCCTCAACTTCGACCAGTCCCACTTCTACCACCCCGACGAACGGCGCATCGCCGAGGCGGTGACCCAGCTCTCGTTGCACCCGCTGCAGCTCAACCCGCACTTCTTCGCCTACGGTTCCTTCCCGTTCTACGTGACGAAGCTGGTCACGGCCACACTGGCGAACTTCAGCGGCTGGTTCGCCACCTACGACGGCGCGGTCCTCACCGGCCGGGCGCTCTCGGCGTTGTGGGGGACCGGCACGGTGCTGCTGCTCGTCCTGCTCGGGCGGCGGCTCTACGGCGCGCGGACCGGCTTACTCGCCGGCGCGCTGCTCGCCGGCACGGTGTTGCACGTCCAGAACTCTCACTTCGCCACCAACGACGTGCCGCTCACGTTCCTGGTCCTGCTCGCGCTGACGCTCATGGTGGAGATCGTCGAGCGCGGCCGGCCGGCGGCGTACGCGGCGGCCGGCGCCGCCATCGGTTTGGCGGTCGCAACCAAGTTCAGCGCCCTCCCCCTGCTCCTGCCGCTCGCCGTCGCGGCCGCCATGCGGGCGCGGAACGACCGTTCCGTCAGACGAGCTTTCGGCGGTCTGACCCTGGCGTGCACGTGCGCGGCGGCCGCGTTCGCCGGCGGCGAGCCGTACGCCCTCCTCGACGCCCGTGGGTGGCTGCACGACATCCTCGAGCAGAGCCGGATGGTGCGGCACGCCGGCCTAATGCCGTACACGACGCAGTACGTCGGCGTCCCCAAGGTGTTCTACGACCTGCGCGAAATGGTCGTGTGGGGGATGGGACCGCTGCTCGGCCTGGCCGCGCTCGCCGGGACCATCGGACGCTTCCGCCGGGGCCGGACGATCCCCGGCGCCGAGTGGGTGCTGCTCGCCTGGGTGGTCCCGTTCTTCGCGATCACCTGCTCGTTCGACGTGAAGTTCGTGCGCTACCTGCTGCCGATCTACCCGCTCGTCGTGCTCTGGGGCGCCGCGTGGCTGCAGGAGTGGGCCGGGCGCGCCGCCGTCGGGCGCTGGGCGAGGGGCGCCGTGGTGGCCGGAACGGCTCTTTACCTCCTCGCGTTCCTGGCGATCTACACCAGGCCACACTCCGCCGTCACCGCCTCGGAATGGTTCTACACCCATGCGGCCCCGGGCTCGCGGGTGCTGATCCAGGACTGGGACGAGGGGTTCCCGTTCTCGCTGCCGGGCCGGCCGGCCGATCGCTACAAGGTCACGGCGTTCGGCTTCTACGGCGCGGACGGGACGGCGAAGATCAAGCGCCTGGCGGACGACCTCGCCGCGTCGGAGTGGTTGGTCCTCCAGACCAAGCGGCTGTACGGGGCGGTCACCCGCGCTCCGGCCAGGTACCCGCTGACCAACAACTTCTTCCGCGAGCTGTTCGCCGGCGACCTCGGGTACACGCTGGTGAAGGATGTGGCCTCGCGTCCCTCCCTTTTTGGGATCGAGCTGCCGGACGAGCTTGCGGACGAGTCGTTCTCCGTCTACGACCACCCGAAGGCTTTGATCTTCCGCAACACCGGCCGCCTCGCGGCCGCTGCGATCGAGGGGAAGGTCCTCAACGCCCTCCCCTCCCGGCCCGTGTCGCGGTCCGACATGCTGCTGGCCCGCGCCGGCGGGATCCCGGCCGGCGGCGGCCGCCTGATCCGCTCCTCGCTCGCGGCGATGCTGGCGTGCGCGCTCCTGCTCGAGGTCCTCGGCCTAGCGGCGTTCGCACTGGCCCGCTGGGCGCTCCCCCCCAGGCCCGGCCTGTACGCGCTCGCCAAGGTGGTCGGCGTGCTCGTGTTCGCCTACATCCCGTGGCTCGCGGTGAGCCTCGGAGTAGCCTCGTTCGCGCCGCCGGTGCTCTGGACCACGCTGCTCGCCGTCGTCGCCGCCGGCTGGTTCGCCCACCGGCGGTGGCGGGAGGCCGGCCCCCCCCGGGCCGAGGTGGTCGCGATTCGCGCTCTTCCTGCTCCTGCGTGCGGCGAACCCCGAGATCTTCTGGGGCGAGAAGCCGATGGACTTCTCGTTCCTCAACACGCTCTACCGGGCGAGCACCCTGCCCCCGCCCGAGCCGTGGTTCTCCGGCTCCCCCCTCATGTACACCTACTTCGGGCACTACACGGTCGCCGCGATCGGCAAGACGCTCGCGATCCAACCCGCGGTGATGTTCAACCTCGGCATTGCAGTCGTGGCCGGCATGACCGCCGCGGCGCTGTTCGCGGCCGGGGCGCTCCTGGGGGGCGGGTGGCGGGTCGGCGCCGCGACCGCGGGCCTGACGCTGCTGCTCGGCAACCTCTCCGGAGTGCGCGAGCTGCTGGCGCGGCACGCGGTCAACTTCGACTACTTCTGGGCCACCTCCCGCGTCATCCCCAACACGATCAACGAGTACCCGTTCTGGAGCTTCGTCTTCGCCGATCTGCACGCGCACGTGCTGGTCCTCCCCTGGGCCGTGGGGTTCGTCGCCCTCGTGACCGTGTGGCTCGGCCGGCGGGCGGAGCCCACCCACCACCGCCCGCGCACCGCCTCGGCCGTGCTGCTGGCCCTCGGCGCGCTCCTGCTGGGTGCGATCACGGTGACCAACGGCTGGAGCCTGCCGACCTACGTCGGGCTCCTGCTGGCGCTCCTCGGCGCCGACTGGCTCGCGCACGGCACGCGCGGCGGGTTCGTGCGCGGCGTCCGCACCGGCGTCACCTCGGTGGTCCTGCCGGCCACGGCCGTGATCGGCGGCGCCGTCCTGGCGTTCCGGCCGTTCTGGCGGCAGTTCTCTCCCCCTGCCAGGCAGTGGGGCGCCGAGGTCGGCCCGTACGCGCGGCCCGGTGACGTGCTCACGATCTTCGGGGTGTTCCTGACAATCTTGCTGCCGTTCTTCTTCCTGACGTGGCGGCGCATCCTCGCGCCCGACGGGCAGCCGCTGGGCCGCCTGCGGCGCGCCGCGATGATCGCCGCCGGCATTGCGCTCGCGCTGTCGCTCGCCGACCTCGGCGCCCTCGCGCATCTTTCCCTGCGCCAGGCGGTCTCGATCCGGACGTTCGCGCTCGCGATGACCGCGTTCGGCATCTACCTCGCGCTTCACCGCGCGACGCCCGAGCGGCACCGCCACCCCCTCGTGCTCGCCACCTTCGCGTTCGCGCTCGTGGCGGGGTGCGAGTTCGTGTTCGTCTGGGACCGCATGAACACGGTGTTCAAGTTCTACCTCGAGGCG
>NCBR01000280.1 GCA_002279285.1 Acidobacteria bacterium 37-71-11 | reverse complement strand
CGACTCCTCATCGAGCACCGCGCTCTACCTCGCGGACGGGGCGGCTGCGGTCGAGATCCCAGCCACCGCGTCCGGAAGCGGGCCGATGCGATTCGACACTCCAAACGGGACCGTATTCCTCAACCGTCCCGGCCTCTACCGCATCGAGTTGAACGGCGCCCAGATCCGGGTGCAGACCTACAGTGGCATGGCCGAGGTGCCCGTAGGCGTCGGCTCGGAGATGTTGCGGACCGGGGAGGAAGCCGTTGTCGGGCAACAGGGTGGGATCCAGAAGGCGTCGATTTCAGACCAGAGCGATGACTTCTGGAACTGGGTGCAGGAGCGGCGCCACGTCCCGATGGGCCGCACCGCACAGTACGTGGATACCCGGGACGCCAGCCGCGCCGCCGTGCTCGACGCGTACGGCAACTGGGTGTACGTGCCAAGTTTCTCGAGCTGGATGTGGCAGCCACGCGTCAACGCCGGCTGGGTCCCCTACTCCGACGGGCGGTGGTACTGGACGCCCGTGGGGTGGTCGTGGATCTCGTACGAGCCCTGGGGCTGGTACCCGTTCCATTACGGTTCGTGGTACCTCGACGCCAGCTTCGGCTGGGTGTGGGGTTTTGATTCGGTTTGGGGCCCTTCGTGGGTCGACTGGATCTACACCCCGGGGTACATCGGGTGGTGCCCGCGCGGTTACTACGACTGGTGGTACTACAACAACGACCACGACTTTGGGGGTGGCAGGGACGGCCGCCGACCCGGGCGCTGGAGCGACGTCAGCTACGACTTCTCCGGCCGGGTCAGGATGGGCCAGGTCGACCCCAGGCCGTGGACGTTCGTCCCAACCGGCCAGTTTTCGTCGCGCCACATCGACCGCGTGCGCATCGACCCCAACCACTTCCTGCGCAACAACCGCGGGAACCTCGAGGGGTACGTCCGCTCCGGCCCGCTACTGACGGCCACGCCAGGCCGAACGCTTGGCGACCGTAACATCGAGTCGTTCTTCCGTGCCGGCGACGGTGTCCGCGGCGTGCCCGACCTTTCGTCCGTGCTGCGCCGCGAGCCGCGCACCGGACTCCGGGCCGCAATCCCGTTCCCGAAGATCCGGCCGACGAATACCACGGATATGGCCATCGGCACCCGCGAGTTCGTGACCCGCACCGGAGGCGCCCGTGGCGGGGTCGGGACCGAGCGCTGGATCGGGCGCGATACCGCCCGCGGAGGAACGGTCAACCCGACGGGCCGTACGTTCAACCCGCCGGGGCGCACGTTCAACCCTGAAGTCGTGCGCGGGCGGGCTGGCATCGAGCGTATGAACCCTCCCGTCGTGCGGCGCGAGATCGTGCAGCGCGGGAACGTCACACGCCAGGGTGGGCCGCCGGTGGCAGTGCGGCCCGCACCGCCGACGTTCGAGAGGTACACGGCCCCGCGGTCGGTCGAGAGGGTGTCGCCGCCTCCGCCCCGTCCCAGGAACAACTCGGTGAGCTGGGTGAGGGAGCGGAACACGACGCGGTGGGAGGGCGGCTCAGCCGTCACGAGCCAGCCGTGGGCGGCCGCCACCTCGCGCGACCACGTTACCGGTGCGCGTGTGACAAACTCCTACGAGGTGCCCCGCGGCGAGGTCCGCTCGTACACTGCACCCCGCGGCGAGGTCCGTTCGTACGCGCCGCCCCGCAGCGAGGTCCGTTCGTACGCGCCGCCCCGCAGCGAGGTCCGTTCGTACGCGCCGCCCCGCAGCGAGGTCCGCTCGTACGCGCCGCCCCAGTTCCACAGCGCCCCGGCGCGCGCCGCCGCGCCGCGCGCTGGCGCGGGCCGCCCCCACCGTTAGGCCCCGCACGGCGCGCGCGGCTACAATTCCGCCGTGAGAGCCGAAGGGTCGGGCCGTGGTTTCCGCTCCGGCCGTCGCCTTCTGGTGGCGGCGGTTGCGCTCTGCGGTCCGCTAGCCGCCGGCTGCACCCGAGCCCCCGCTTTCCGGCTGCGGCCGCTGGCCGCGGCCGCCCCGGAATGGCGGCAGGCGCTGCCGGCCACTCACGAGCCGCTCACGGCCGTGCTCGCCCTTTTCCCCGGCGGGCGGCCGGGGACGGCCTGGAGCGCCGGTGCTGGACGCGTTCTCGACGCCTACCTGGCCGCGCTTGCCGGCGCCGGCCCGCGCACCCGCCCCGACCTCTTCCCCTCCGGCGATCATGCCCTGGCGTACCTCGCGGACGCTCACGTCGCCTGGACGATCGCCCTGGGTGAGAACGGCGGCACGGCCGGGCTGGACGTGCGCGAGCTGCGCGACCTCAGGGTCCCCCTCGACGGCGGCACGACGACGCTGCGCGGTCTCGAGGGAGAGATTGCCCGGCGCGCGCCGTACGAGCCGCGGCTGGCGCTCTTCCTGAACCCGGGGTGGCGGGGCGGGCCGCCGCTGCCCGACGGCGCTCTCGACGGCGACGCATTCCGCTGGCAGCTCGCACGCCAGGCCCGGCGGTGCGGCGACAGCGGCTTCTGGGCGTTCGACCCCGTTGCGCACCGGCTCACGGTCTCCGCGTTCGCAGCCGAGATGTGGGGCTTGCCGGAGGCGCCCCTGATCAGGGCGCGCCGGCTCCTCGAGCTCGTCCCACCCCCGGCGGCGATGCGCGACGCCGTGACGGCCGCGTGCGGCGCGTCGCTCGAGCGTTGCACGTTGGCCGTGGCGCCCATCGACTCCAGCCGTCTTCTCATGCCGGCTCCGCAGCCACGGTAGCGGCCGCAGGCGCGGGACCGGCCGCGGGTATACTCCGGCCGTGCCGTTGGACCTCGCCCGCTGGCTCCCCGAGTTCCCCGTCCGCCAGCACTGTCTCTATCTGAACCACGCGGCGGTGGCGCCGCTGCCCCTGCGCGTCGCCGAGGCGATGCGCGTGCGGATTGCGGAGCAGGAGACGGCGGTCCTGGTGGGCGAGGAGGAGTTCGCCGCCAACGTCGCCCCCTACCTCGCCCTGCAGCGCCGGGGCGTCGCCGTGCGCCGCTTCCCGACCCCCGCGGGCAGGGTCACGCTCGAGACGGTGCTGCCGCTCCTCAAGCCGCCGGTCAAGGTGCTCGCCCTCTCGTGGGTCGCGTTCCACACCGGGTGGGTGGCGCCTGCCGCCGAGCTTGCGAGCGCCGCGCACGAGCGCGGCGTCCTGGTGGTGCTCGACGCGATCCAGGGGCTTGGGGTGCTCCCGGATCGGTTCGACGACCTCGGCGTGGATGCGCTCGTCGCCGACGGCCACAAGTGGCTCCTCGGCCCGGAGGGGTTGGGCCTGATGGTCACCCGCCCCACCCTGCGCGCGGCCCTGACGCCGGTTCTGGCCGGATGGCTCAACGTTCGCCGGCCGGACCGCCAGCTCTTCCTGCAGGAGTTGGAGTTCCACCAGGACGGCAGGCGGTTCGAGCCGGGCGCGACGCCGACCGTGCTCGTCGCCGGCCTCGCCGCGGCACTCGACCTGCTCCTCGACGTCGGGCTCGACGAGGTCCACGCCAGGGTCACGAGACACGCGCGCATGAGCACCCAACTCCTCCTCAAGTCGGGGTGGCGGGTCGGGTCGCCC
>NCBR01000279.1 GCA_002279285.1 Acidobacteria bacterium 37-71-11 | reverse complement strand
GAGCACCCCGAGGATGCCGCCCGCGACCAGCACCCGAGCGATCTCGGCGAAACCGGCGTCGAGGTCGGCGAAGTTGCGCACCCCGAACGCGATCACGACCCCCGCGAAGCAGCGGGCCGGGAATGGGAGCGCCAGCGCGTCGGCCGCCGCCCACGTCACGCCGCGCTCGGGCCGGGCCTCCTTGCGTCGCGCGATGGCCAGCATGTCGAGGCAGAAGTCGGCGCCGGTCACGCTCCGCCCCGGGATCGCCAGCGCCACGTCCCCCGTTCCCGTGGCCAGGTCGAGGACGCGGCCGGCCGGCGCCTGCTCGAGCGCCGCCACGAGCAGCCGGCGCCAGCGCACGTCCTGGCGCAGCGAGAGCAGGTGGTTGAGGACGTCGTAGCGCGGCGCCACCTCGGCGAACATGGCACGGATGGCCGCGGGGTCACGGGCGAGGCGTTCGTCCATCGCGGCGACGGTAGCACGCGGCCGCGAACCGCCTCAAGGCGCGGCCGGCGGCGCCGCCACCGCCGCGGCGCTGCGCTGCACGGGCGCGGTCCCGACGCCGTGGTCGAAGACCATCTTGCCGCCGAGGTAGCCGTTGTAGCCGACGGTGGCGGCCGCCGCCACCGCGGCCGCCAGGTAGAGCCACGCGCCCCAGCGCACGAACCAGCCGCGCCACACCAGCAGCAGCCGCAGGGCGAACACCGCCAGCAGCAGCCACATCGCGAGTTCGCCGACATCCTCGTGGCGCGCCACCAGCGCGGCGGCCGCGGCGGGGATCACCGCCGCTCCGGAGAGCGAGCGCAGCCGCCGGTGGTGGGCGAGCAACTCGAGCAGGACGCCCACGATGCTCAGCGCGATCGGGAAGTGCACCAGCGCCGGGTGCAGCGGATCTGGCAGGAAGCCCATCGTCCCTCCGGTCGATACCCTTTGCAGTCTACCGTTCGCCCTGCGTTAAGATTCCCGCAATGGACCTCGTCATCCTCCTCGTGGTCTGCGGTTGCGGCGTCCTCGGGTTGATCGCGGGGGCGGTGCGCCTGGCGGCGCTCGTCGCCGCCGTCGTCGCCGCGATCGCGGCCGGCCGCTGGGCCGGCCCCCCCGCGGCGCAGTTCATCGGCGGCGGCGCCGCGAGCGGCGGCGGCCGCATGCTCGTGATCGCGGCCGTGGCCGTGCTCGCTGCGCTGCTAGTCTTTCTCGCGGGGAAGGGGCTGCGCCGCGGGATCAACGCGCTCCACCTGGGGTGGGTGGACAGGCTCGCCGGCCTGGTGGTGGGGGCAGGTGGAGCGGCGCTCGTCCTCGCCCTCCTGCTTGGCCTCGCGGCGCTCGGCGGGCATCCCCCGTCATCGCCGTGGGCGGCCCGCCTCGCCGCCGCCGGCCAGGGGTTTCTCGCGGTTCAGAGCCTCTCGGCGAGCAAGGCGAGCCCGAGCAGCACGCCGAGCGCCCCGACGAGCAGCGGCCAGCACCCCCAGTGAGGCTTCGTCTGGCGCTCCAGTTCGGTCTCCAGGAGGCGCTTCAGACCGGCGATCTCGTCCCTGTGCTCGTCCACCGGCTCAGGATACCTTGACGGGGACCTGTTTCGGCCCCAGACTATCCGCAACCGTCCCGCCACCTCCCGAGCGGAGGTGAACCGTGGTTGCCAAGGTGTGGTCCGCTGTTCCGCGCGGCGTCGAGGCGCTGCGCGTCCAGGTCGAGGTGTACGCCCGCTCCGGGCTTCCCAACCTGACCGTCGTCGGCCTCCCCGACCCGGCGATGCGCGAGGCCCGCGAGCGGGTCCTGGCGGCGATCCGCCACCTCGGGTGCCAGACCGAGACGAAGAGCATCGTCGTCAACCTCTCCCCCGCCGAGGAGCGCAAGGAGGGCGCGCTCCTCGACCTGGCGATCGCCGTCGGGGTGTTGATGGCCGCCGGCCTGGCGCCCCCCGGCCCGCCGGAGGCGTGGCTGATCGGCGAGCTCTCGCTCGACGGCGCCCTGCGCCCGGTGCGCGGGGTGCTTCCGATCGTCGAGGCCGCGACGCGCTGCGACGCCCCCGTGATCCTGCCGGCCGCAAACCTCTCCGAGGCGGCCGTGGTGCGCGGCGCGCGCCTGTACCCCGCCGCGACCCTCGCCGACGCCGTCGCCCACCTGCGCGGCGAGCGGCCGCTTCCCGAGACCGCCGGAGGCGGTGGGCGCGCCTTCGCCGCCGACGAGGGGGGCGGTCTCGACCTCGCCGACGTCGCCGGCCAGGAGCACGCCAAACGCGCGCTCGAAATCGCGGCCGCCGGCGGCCACCACCTCCTCTTCCTCGGCCCGCCCGGCGCCGGCAAGACGATGCTGGCGCAACGCCTGCCGGGGATCCTGCCGCCGCTCGACGAGGCCGAGGCGCTCGCCACCACCAAGGTCTACTCGGTGGCGCCCGGCGTGCCGCGCCCCCAGGGTCTCATCACCCGGCGGCCGTTCCGCGCCCCGCACCACACCATTTCCGCCGCCGGCCTGGTCGGCGGGGGGACGGTGCCGCGTCCCGGCGAGGTCTCCCTCGCCCACAACGGCGTGCTGTTCCTGGACGAGATCACGGAGTTCCGGCGCGACGTGCTGGAGGTGCTGCGCCAGCCGATGGAGTCGGGCCGGGTCGTGATCGCGCGCGCCGCGGGATCGCTCGCCTTCCCCGCCAGCTTCCAGCTCGCCGCGGCCGCCAACCCGTGCCCCTGCGGCCACCTCGGCGACCACGCCGCTGGAGGTGCGCCGCTACCGCGCCCGGCTCTCGGGGCCGCTGCTCGACCGCATCGACCTCCAGCTCGAGGTGCCGGCGGTCCCTTACCGCGACCTCGCGCGCGGCGGCGCCGGGGAGCGCTCCGAGGCGGTGCGCGCCCGCGTGCTCGGCGCGCGCGCCCGCCAGGGGCGCCGGCTGGCAGGCAGCGGGAGGCACGCCAACGCCGAGCTGACGCCCCCCGAGGTCAGGCGCTGGTGCGCGCCCGACGTCGAGGGGGAGCGGTTGTTGGAGTTGGCGATGAACAAGCTCGCGCTGTCGGCGCGCGCGCTCCACCGCATCCTCCGGGTCGCGCGCACGATCGCCGACCTCGACGCCGCCGAGACCCTGGCGGCCCGCCACGTGGCGGAGGCGATCGCCTACCGCACGCTCGACCGCGTCGCGGCGGGGTAGCGGCGAAGCGCCGGCGCCGGGAAGAGAACGTAGAATGGAGCGATGCCGGAGAAGACCGCCGGGTTGATCGAGCAGGCGCTGGCGCAGGCGGCGCCGCAGGTCGTCTTCCTCACGCCGGCCGAGCGCGCCGGGCGGTGGCGCGAGGCGTTCGGCGCCGCGGCGGCCAGGGTGCCACAGCCGTACTGGCTCTACTCGGGCGCCGACCAGAGCCCGCTCGTCCTCGGCTTTCCGCTGCAGCTCTCCCCGAGGTGGGAGGAGTTCGGGCGGGACCTCGGACGCCTGATCGACGCGGAGATCGCCTACCGGCGCGCCATGGCGCAACAGGCGGAGGTGAGCAAGGCGGCGCTGGTCGAGCTGCGCCGGCTCATGGTCGGCCGCATCGCCGAGACGCTCGAGAACTCCTACCTGCACGACTACGGCCAGCGCCTGCCCGAGGTCTTCCTCCTCGTCCTCACCCGCGAGGTCGCGGAGCGCCTGCGCGCGGCCACGCGCGCCCTCGCGGCCGCGGCGCCGGAGCTGGGGGCCCGCGCCATCGAGGAGATCCGCTACGCGACGGCGCAGAGGCTGGGCGACGTGGCCCACCGCGCCCGCACGCAGGCACTCGACCGCTTGCGGCAGGCGGAGGCGCTGGAGCCGACGGCCGCTTCGCGGGCGTTCGCCGAACTCGTCCGCGACGACATCGTCCCGTTCGCCGAGCTTCACCTCGGCACCGGGCTCCCCGAGGTCACCGCGTACCTGCAGGGACACCTGCGCATCGACGCCGGGCGCTTCCGCACGACCTTCCGCACCACCACGGACCAGATCCAGGCCCTCCGCGGGCTCGATCCCGCCTTCGACCGGGTGCTCGCAGCGATCGACCCCGAGGCGCCCGCGCTCCCGGCCGACCGCCTGCTCTTCAGCGCCGCCGTGCTCGACCTGCTCGATATCTGGCCGCACCCCGCAACGCCGCGCCTGTCGGCGGACCTCCACCGCCTCCTCGCCGACGTCGCACGGCGCTTCAAGCGCTTCGAGGTCCTCAGCGCGCTGCGGGAACGCGTCGTCGCCATCCCCGATCGCGGGCCGCACATCCTGACCCAGCTCCAGGGGCGCACGGTGCAGCTCTCGGACACGACGCGGCCGTTCGATTTCACGTCGCCGGGCGTCCTCTCCTCGGTCGTGCGCCGCTACGGCCTCCTCTACGACCTCGTCGAGTTCACGCAGCTCATCGAGGAGCATCGCCGTCGCGGGCGCGCCACCGAGGAGCAGGCGATGCGCCAGATGGTGCGCTTCCTCGGGCACGTCGAGGAAATCCGCGCGCGCCACCGCTTGAAGTTCGAGAAGTTCCTCGGCGACGGGGCGTTCTATTCCGCGCGCAGCGCGCGCGCCGTCTTCCTCGCGGCCGCCGAGCTCCGCGCCGTGTACGAACGGATGCGGCGCGAGCGGTTCCCGTTCGACCGGGGCCTGCGCCTCGCCGTCAACGTCGGCACCTACCACCTGTTGCCGATGGTCGCGGCGGCGGTCGACCGTCCCCACCTCGAGTTCTTCGGCCACGGGCTCGTCGAGCTTGTCCGCCTCACGACCGGCAAGACCACGCACGAGGTCGAGGACATCGCGGACTTCCTGATCGCCAACGGCTACGACTTCCAGCGGGTGCTCGAGTTCCTCGAGCCGGTCCGGCACGCCAACCGGTTCGCCGCCATCACCAAGGACCGTCCCTACGCCGCGTTCATCGCCGAGAACGGCGAGCTGGTGAACCTGGGCGGCGTCGTGACCGAGAGCTTCCTGCGCGACCTCGAAGCCGAGTGGGGGGACCTCGGGGTCGCTGAGGGCGAGGCGTTCGGGGTGCGCTGGCTCCTGCTCGCGACCGCTCCGCCGGGCGACGCGGCGCCGTGGGTCGGGCTGCGCATCCTCGGCATCGCGCGTCTGAAGGGGCTCGAGCCGATGTCGCTGATCGAGACCGTCGTGTTCGAGCAGGCGCCGCCGGGCAGCCTGCCGCTGCCGCCGGGCTCGCCGCTGCAGGAGACGCTGCAGAGGCTGCGCGGCCCGGGCGGCGAGGCCGAGGGCGCCGAGGCCGAGGCGCAGACCGAAGTGGACCCCCGCCTGTGCGTCGTCAGCGTCCTCGAGGACGAGACCACCCGCACCTGGTACATCGGCCGCTTCGAGGACGAGCTGGCGGCGCTGGCGAACGCCTTCCGCGTCAAGCTTACGCCGGTGGGCCTGAAGGACGGCGAGCCGTTCGAAGCCTGGCTGTTCCAGCGCCGCGGCGACCTCGGCAAGCTCTACCACGGGCTGCGCCGCCACTCGCTGGGCGCCACCGTCCCCCTCGAGGACCTCCGCCGCCGTGACGGCTACTTCACCTGCCTGCTCGCCGCCCCGCACCGTTCGCCCCGGTGAGCCATGAGGCGGGCGGCCTGAAACCATCTTTAGTTCAATTGCGAGCCGTGGCGGTCAACGTGAGGCCGCGAGCGCAGGCGCCCGCCCCACGGGGTTCTCAATGTGGGGCGCGACCGCCGGGCGCGCGGTCGTGATTCTCGGAAGACGAGAGACAGCGCGCGCGGCGCGCGCGCCCCACACGGACAAGACACGACCTTGCTTCTCTCAATGTGTGTTCTCTCAATGTGGGGCGCGACCGCCGGGCGCGCGGTCGTCATTCTCGGAAGACGAGAGACAGCGCGCGCGGCGCGCGCGCCCCACACGGACAAGACACGACCTTGCTTCTCTCAATGTGTGTTCTC
>NCBR01000278.1 GCA_002279285.1 Acidobacteria bacterium 37-71-11 | reverse complement strand
CCGCCCGGCATCCTCCCCCGCATCTTCGACGAGTTCGTCCGCGTTCCCGGCAGCAACCTCACCGAGGGGGCCGGCCTCGGCCTGGCGATCGTGCGGAGGCTGGCGCTGGCGATGGGCGGCCGGGTGTGGGTCGAAAGCGTCCCGGACGCCGGCAGCCGTTTCTTCGTCGAGTTGCCGCTGTGGACGGGCGAAGGATGACCGGCGTCGAGGCCGCGCGGCGGCTGCTTGCCTCCTCGCGCCTGCGGCGGCTCGGCCAGGTCGGCATCGACGGCCAGGCGTTCCTGACCGGAGGCTCGCTCCGCGATCGCCTTCTCGGCATCCCGACCCACGACCTCGACCTCGCCGTCACCGGCAACCCCCGTGCCGCCGCCGAGACGCTCACCGCGCACCTCGGGGGAAGCTACTTCCCCCTCGGGCGCGCGCCGCTGGTGACGTGGCGCGTCCGCGCGCCGGGGCTCCAAGTGGACGTCTGGGGGATCGCCGGCGGCATCGAGGAGGACGTCCTCCGGCGCGACTTCACGGTCAACGCAATGTTCTGGCGGCTGCCACGCGGTCCGCTGCTGGACCTGGTCGGAGCTCTCGACGACCTCGCCGCGGGCAGGGTCCGGGTCGTACGGCCCGAAAACCTGCGCGACGACCCGTTGCGGGTGCTGCGGGCCGTCCGCCTGCTCGCCACCCACCCCCAGCTCCGGCTCACCTCGGCGACCGAGCGCCTCCTGACCGCGGCCGCCCGCGGCCTGGCCGGCGTGGCCCGCGAACGCGTGTGCAACGAGCTGCGCATCCTCCTGGCCGGGCGCGCGGCGGCGCGCGCCCTCGCGGTGGCAGTGCGGACCGGCATCTTGCAGATGCTCCTGCCGGCGTGGGACGACTACGCGCACGCTCCCGAGGCGGAGGCGCTCGCCGGCGAGCTGGCCGTCAGGCAAGCGGGGCATGGCCCGCTGGCCCGCGGTGCTGCGGACGTCGCGCCCGCCGTGCTCGCGGCCGCAGCGGCCGGGTTCCCGGACACGTGGCATGAGGGGCCCGCCACTGCCACGCTTGCCGCCACCGGGTGGCCGGCCCGCGCCGCGGCGCACGCGACGGCCGCGGCCGCGCTCGGGGAACGGCTGGCGGTGGTCCTCGGCCGCGACGCGCCGGCCGAGCGGGGCTTGGCCGCCGGAGCCGGCGACCTCATCGAGGGTGCGCTGGCATGGGCGCTGGGCCGCGGCGCGGCTGGCGGCCGCGACCTCCTCCCCCCCGCCACGGCGCTGCTGCGTTGGCAGCGCCGGTTCTCCGCGCGCCCGCCCCTGCTGTCGGGCGCCGAGATCGCCGATCTCCTCTGCCTGCCCCCCGGGCCGGCGCGCGGCGACGCCGTGCGCGCCCTCCGCCTCGCCCAGGCGCGGGGCGAGGCCCGGACCGCCGCGCAGGCGCGCCGGCGCCTCGCCCCCGGACCCGCTCGTTGACCTCCGTCCGTACGCGATGTTAGATTTGGCCCATGGACGCGCCGCTCGCGCTCGACGACCTTCTCAAGTTCATGACCAAGAAGGGCGCGTCGGACCTCCACCTCAAGCCAACCCGTCCCCCGTTGCTCCGGCTCCAGGGCAGGCTCGTGCCGATCAAGTCGGTGGCCCTCAAGCCGAAGGACATCGAGGACATGGTGTTTCCGCTTCTCAACCCGTGGCAGCACAAGAAGTTCGACGAGTACCAGTCGGTCGATATCGGGTACGGGGTGGCCGGTGTCGCGCGCTTTCGCTGCAACATCTTCCAGCAACGCGGCTCGATCGCCGCCGTGTTCCGCCGCATCCCATTCGACATCAAGAACTACGACGACCTGCTCCTGCCCGAGATCGTGGCTACGTTCTCGAGCCTGCCGCCCGGCCTGGTGCTGATCACCGGGCCCACCGGCTCCGGCAAGTCGACCACCCTTGCGGCGATCATCCAGGACATCGCCCGCACCCGGCCGTGCCACGTCGTCACGATCGAGGATCCGATCGAGTTCCTGTTCACCGACCACATGGCGACCGTCTCCCAGCGCGAGGTGGGCACCGACACGCCGGCGTTCCGCGAGGCGCTGCGCAACACGATGCGGCAGGACCCCGACGTCATCATGGTCGGAGAGATGCGCGACCTCGACACCGTGTCCACCGTCATCACGGCGGCGGAGACCGGACACCTGGTGTTCTCCACGCTGCACACCAACAACGCCAGCCAGACGATCGACCGCATCATCGACCTGTTCCCGCCCGACCAGCAGGGGCAGGTCCGCTCCCAGCTCGCGCAGGTGCTGCGGGCGGTCGTGTCGATGCAGCTCGTCAACCGCGCCGACGGCCAGGGACTGGTGCCGGCCGTCGAGATCCTCGTCAACTCCCCCAAGATCTCGAGGAACATCGAGCACGGCGAGATCAAGGAGATCCACGACGAAATCGAGAACTCCGTCGCGTACTTCCGCATGCAGACCATGAATCAGAGCCTCATCGCGCTGCTCGCGAACGGGGTCATCACCTACGAGATGGCACGGGAGAAGTCGAACGACCCGGACGATCTTTCATTGAAGCTGCGCAAGCTGTTCCCACGGATCGAGGAAGCGCAGCGGGAGGGCACGGTGGCACCATCCCCCGCCGACTTTGCGAGCATCATCGAGTTGATGGAGATCAAGCGGCTCTACGAGGAGCAGGAGGAGCGGTGGAAGCAGCGCACGCTCGAGAAGGACGAGCTCCTCGCTCAGATCGAGACCCAGCTCGCCGCGGCGCGGCAGGATCTGGCCTCCACCGGCACCACGGCAGCCGAACTGCGCAACCAGCTCGAGTCCGTGCGCGCCGAGAAGGACCGGGTGCTCCGTGATGCCGAAGGGCGCATCGAAAAGCTCAACGAGCGCATCCGCGAGTTGAACCAGCAGTTGGGCGGCGCGGCCAAGGCCGTACCGGAGAAGCCGCAGAGCGGGTTCTTCAAGCGCTGATCGCCCGCGTTCGCGTTGAGGAGCCGATGGCCTGGTTTGTCTTCTTCACTGCGTGAGGCCTGTTTTGTTCTGCCCCGCGGGCTACGGCCGAGTCGCTCGGGCTCTATTTCCACTACGTGGAGGCTTTCCTGCTTGCCGGTCCCGCGGGTGGCCGGATGCGGGCCCGGGCGCCCCCGCGCCCGAGCCCGCATGCTCCTGTGCCCGCGACCGGACAGGGCGATCCGCGCC
>NCBR01000277.1 GCA_002279285.1 Acidobacteria bacterium 37-71-11 | reverse complement strand
GCCGGCAGCGCCGCCCGCAGGCGTGCGACGCCGGCCGCCGTGACGGCGCCGTAGCCGTAGTCGGACACCGCCGCCGCGTGCGCGGTCGCGGCGACCTCCGCCATGTGGGCGAGGAGCGCCTCGCGCCAGCCGTCGTGATCCGGGAGCTGGTCCTCGACGTCGTAGCGCGCCACCTGGTGCTTGAGCGAGACGGCGCCGCCCGCGACGATCCGCACCTTGGTCACGGTGCGAAAACCGGGGAGCGCGACGATGCCGTGGACGTCCACGCCGGTGTCAGCCAACGCGGCGAGCAGGGTGGCCCCGGCCTCGTCGTCACCGACGACGCCGACCGGCAACACCGTGGCCCCGAGCGCCGCGAGGTTGGCGAGCGCGTTGGCGCCGCCGCCCGGGATGTCGCGCTGGCCCTCGAAGCGCAAGATGATCACCGGGGCCTCGCGCGAGATGCGCTTGGGGGTGCCGAGCACGAAGCGGTCGAGCACGAGGTCGCCGTAGAGCACGATGCGACGGCTCGGAAAGCGCTCGACGATGTCGTGGAGGGTGGCTCGTGCGCTCACATCAGCGATTCTAGCCCAGTGAGACGGCTTTCCCCCAGTCCCCCAGCCCAGCTGTCAGCTCTCCAGTTGGGGTTGGGCGGTGGAACGCTGCTCGTGCAGGACGGGCGCGAGAAGCTCTTCGAGGCTTCCCATCACCGCCACGGCCTCGACGTCCACCCACGCGACCCGCGCTGCGAGATCGGCGGGGAGTTTCACCGCGTCCTTGGCGGTCGTGGCGACGATCGCCCCGTCGGCCGCGGCCTCGGCGAGGAGCGCCTCCACCTCGGCGCGCGCGTAGCGATGGTGGTCCGGGAAGAACCGCATGTCGGCGACGATCGCACCGATGTCGCCGAGGGTGTGGACGAACCCTTCCGGCGAGCCGATCCCCGCCATCGCCGATACCTTCACGTCGCGCAGCGCATCGGGGCCCTGGCGCGCGCCGTCGCGCCAGACGGCGCGCGCGGCGAGCGACGTCGCAATGAAGATCGCATCCGGCGCGTAGGCGCCCAGCACCGCCATCGCGGCGCGCGCTTCGGTCAGGTTGGCCGCGCGCGACAGGACGATCGCATCGGCGCGGCCGAGCGCGTCGGGGTGCTCTCGCCGCGGCGCCTTGGCGCCGAACGGATCCGAGGCCTCGACCACCACGATGTCGAGGTCGCGGCCCAGGCGCCAGTGCTGGAAACCGTCGTCGAGGATGAGGTGCGTGGCGGCCGCTTCCCGGATCGCTGTCGCCGCACCGCGCACCCGGTCGGCATCCACCACGATCGGCACCTCGGGAAGCGCGCGGGCGAGCAACGCCGGCTCGTCGCCGACCCGTTCCCAGGTCGCGTTCTCCCCGCCTTGGACCAGCACCGGCTGCTTCTCCCGCCGCCCGTAGCCGCGGGTGAGGATCGCCGGACGGGCGCCGGCGGCGAGCAGGACACGGGCGAGAGCCGCGACCAGTGGGGTCTTGCCGGTGCCGCCGAAGGCGATGTTTCCGACCGAGATCACCGGCACACCGGCGTGGTGCACCCGCCGCAGGCCGATGCGGTACGCGGCATGGCCGATCGCGTTCATCCCCTCGAACAGGTCGGTGAGACCGAGCAGGGCGAGCGGCCAGTGCTTCATGCCAGGAAGCGCTCCAGCGCGTCGGCGGTGCGGGCGGTCGCGCCGGCGTTGCTCGCCAGCAGCGCGCGCCCCGCCGCGCCCGCCGCGCCCGCCGCCGTACGGTCGGAGAGCCAGTGCTCCAGCGCCGTGGCGAGATCGGCGGCGGAGTGCACCACCCGGGCCGCCCCCGCTGCGGCGAAGCTGCGGTACACCGCGGCGAAGTTCTTCACGTGCGGCCCGGTGATCACGGGCACGCCGAAGCGCGCCGGTTCGATCGGGTTGTGGCCGCCGGTCGCGACCAGCGAGCCGCCGATGAACGCGACGTCCGCGAGCTGGTAGAGGGCCGCCAGCTCGCCGACCGTGTCGAGCACGACGACCTCGCACCCGGGCGCCGCCTGGGCGAGAAGTGTGCGGCGGGCCACCGTCAGACCACGGTCGGCCGCCAGCTGCGCCGCTTGCGCGGCGCGTTCCGGGTGGCGCGGCGCCACCAGAAGGAAGGGCCGCGTCCGGGCGGGCAGCTTCAGGAGGGCGTCAAACACTTGCTCCTCCTCGCCCGGCATCGTGGAACCGGCCACGAGCACCGGCCGCCCGCCCGCGAGCCGGCGGAGTTCCTCCAGCACCTTCGGCGCCGCGCCCGGCGGCGTCGCGTCGAACTTGACGTTACCGGTCACCGTGACGCGGTCCGCGCCGACGCCCATCGCCGCCAGGCGCCTTGCCGACTGCTCGTCCTGAGCGAGGGCGAGCGAGACCGGCGCCAGCAACGGCCGCAGCAACGAGCGCACCGCCCGGTAGCCGCGGAACGACTTGTCCGACACGCGGGCGTTGACGAGCACGATCGGGATGCCGCGCGCGCCGCAGGCGGCGAGCAGCTCGGGCCACAGCTCCGTCTCGACCAGCACGACGAGGCGCGGCCGGGCGGCGTCCATCAGGCGGCGCACCGGACCGGGCAGGTCCACCGGAAACGGCAGCGTCACGTCGGCGAGCTGGGCGCCCGACGCCATCGCGAGACCGGTGGCCGTCGTCGCCGAAAGGACGAGCGGCACCCCGGGGTGGCGGCGCCGCAGCTCGGCGAGCAGTGGGCGCGCCACTGCGACCTCACCCACCGAGACCGCCTGGACCCAGACGCCGCCGGCCGGGATCGCGGGCAGGTTTCTCCCCAGCCTCTGCGACCAGGGGGGGCGCTTCTTGCCGCGCCTGCGGTCGGCGGCGAGCAGGAACGGCGCCATCACGGGCAACGACACCGCCATCAGCGCACGGTAGAGCCAGAGAGCGGGAGGCGCCATCCGCCGGAGTGTACCCCGGCCCGCGCCGGGTTGCCACGCGATCGTGGCAGATCGCTATCATGGCAGGGTGAACGCGCCGGAGGGCAACCTCATCTACCTGGACAACAACGCCACCACGCCGGTGGACCCTCGTGTCGTCGAGGCGATGCTGCCGGCGGCGCGACGGGTGGGGGAACCCGTCGTCCGGCCATCGCCGCGGCCGCCTGGCGAAGGAGATGGTCGAGGCGGCGCGCGCCGAGGTCGCGGCGTGCCTCGGTGTCCTCCCCGACGAGGTCGTCTTCACCAGCGGCGGCTCCGAATCCGACAACTGGGCGCTCGCCGGCGTCGTGGCGGCGCACGGCGGCGATCACGTGGTCACCTCGGCTGTCGAGCACCCGGCGGTGCTCGCCACCGCCCGCGCCCTCGAGCGCGCGGGTCGCATCCGGCTGACGGTGGTCGGCGTCGACCGGTTCGGCCGGGCCGATCCGGACGAGGTCGTGCGCGCCCTCGCCCCCGACACGGTCCTCGTCTCACTCATGCTCGCCAACAACGAGGTCGGCACCCTGCAGCCGGTCGCCGAGGTCGCCGAGGCGTGCCGGCGCCGCGGCGTGCTCGTGCACACCGACGCGGCGCAGGCCGTGGGCAAGGTCCCGGTGGACGCCGGCGCCCTGGGTGTGGACCTGCTCACCGTCGCCGGGCACAAGCTGTACGCCCCAAAGGGTGTGGGCGTCTTGGTCGTGCGCCGCGGCGCGGCGATCGCGCCGATGATCCTCGGCGCCGGCCACGAGCGCGGCCTGCGCGCCGGCACCGAGAACGTGCCCGGGATCGTCGGCCTCGGCGCCGCGTGCGCAATCGCGCGGCAGGACACGGTCGCGGAGGCCGGCCGCCTCGCCGCGCTGCGGGACGAACTCGAGGCGAGGCTTGCAGCGGGGTTCCCCGCCCTCGTCCTTCACGGCCATCGCGAGCTGCGCCTCCCGAACACCGCGAGCGTGGCCTTCCCCGGCGTCGAAGCCAACGCGCTCCTCGCCGCGCTCGCGGACGAGGTCGCGGCCTCCGCTGGCGCGGCGTGTCACAGCGGCGCTACGCACCCGTCCGATGTGCTCACCGCGATGGGCGTGGACGCGGCGATCGCGACGGCCACCGTGCGCTTCTCGCTCGGCCGCTTCACGACCGCGGCCGAGGTCGAAGC
>NCBR01000088.1 GCA_002279285.1 Acidobacteria bacterium 37-71-11 | reverse complement strand
GGCTGCCTAACAGCGCGCTGCAGCCGACTGGCACTCGCCTGCAGGCCGGCGCTGCGCGCCGGGCAGGCTCGCGCCAGCGACTGAGCGCGAGCGTTAGGCGCCACTGCCCTGGTCCTGCACGTGGGCAAGGAAGGACGTGGAAGTGTTGATCTGCGCGGTACTGCTTTTGCCACTTCTCTCTCAGGCGCTTTCCATGCCACCTGACCTTGCGGCCCACATCGAAGAACTCAAGAAGAACGGTGCGACGGAAAGAGGCTACGGTGATCTGCTGATGGTAGCAGGTATCCTCGTGGGCGACACGATTCTCTCGTTTCCGAAGGACCCAAGCACTGGTGAATATGGCATGTCCTACCGGAATAGGGTGTCCTACTGCCCTCGGCCGGGTCTGCCAAGCTCAGAGTTGGCCAGTATGCGTGCCGAGGCGGAGCAGAGGATCAGGCCTGTGTTGGATCGATTGCGCAAGATTGCTGACGCGGATCATTCGGGCTTCGTATCGACGGCTGAGGGTTCGCACCTGCGCCGCGTCTTCGAGTTCGGCGCTCGCCTTGCCGCCGTTGCTGAACCCGAGGGCCATGAGCAGCCTCGGCTTCGGGAGATTCTCCACGTCTCGCGAGAAGACTTCGCGTCTTTGCTATCGAGCTACCGAGAGCTTGTCGTGCGTCTGGTGGACCTACATGGTCTCTCGATCCCGGTAGTTCCCGCCTCTCTAGGGGCCACTCCAGTGAGCGGTCGGGCGCAACCGGCGCGCCAGCCGGCGGGCGGCTGAGCGCGAGCGTTAGCTGGCCCTTTTGAGTTCCTCACGAATGATGCGCCGCAGCTTCAACTCAAGGGCTTCCCGGTTGGCGCTCATGTGCTCGCGAAGGGCGTCGTTGATAAGGCTCTGATAGTTGCCGCCGCCCCGACGATGAACCTCGTCCCGAAACCAGGCAAGCACATCGTTGTCGATGCGGATCGTGATCCGGGTCTTGCCCGGACCCGGCTTGACCACGGGTCCCCGCTTGCCACCAGCAAAGTCGTATTCGCTCTTCATCGCCATTCCCCATACTGCCGCGCTTCGCGGCGGGTTGCCTTGCGGGCCGAGATGAGGCGAATCGTCTCGGAGCGCCAGGTGTACACGACAACAAGAATTCTGCCGAGTGGGTCCATGCCCAGGGTTATGAGCCGCTCCTCCGAAGCACTCGCCGCGTCAGGTATCGTGATCGCGTGCTCGTCCTCAAGCGCCAGAGCGGCGTCAGCGAAGTTCACGCCGTGTTTTCGGAGGGTGGCGTCGGCCTTCCGCGGGTCCCACTCGAAGCTCACAGAATCACTATATGCACGGTGTCTGCACATGTCAAGGGCAGCTGACAGGCGCTTGCAGTGGACCGGCCACAGGGGCGACAGGGTTGGCGGTCGTGCGGTGTCGAGGGGTAAGCTAGTCCAATGCCAAGGGTGAAAGTGGCCGGCCCACTGAAGCGCAGCGTCAGGTGGTTTTTGAAAGGGGCATCGTGAAGCTGGTGTTTGTTGCACCGTCCGGGGCCGAGGCACAACTGGTCAAGGGTCTTCTGGAGGCCAAGGGTATCCAGGCCGAAGTTCGGAACGAGGAACTATTCAGCGTGCTGAGCGGGCTGCTCGCCGTTCAACCGTCCGTGTGGGTTGTCGAAGACCACGAGTTTGAGCGAGCCGCGGCCTTTGTCGAAGGCTACCAACACGATGCTGGTCCCGCTTCGGCCGAGGGCGAGGGGTGGCGATGTCCGCAATGCGGCGAGCAAGTGGAGGCGCAGTTCACAGACTGCTGGCAATGCGGCAGTGCGCGTACAGAGCCATGAGTTCTTCGCAACCCACCATGCCGTCGCGGCTGCCGCACTCGGCTCTCACGCCGTTTGCGTGTGCAGCCGCCGCGCCGGCCGGCGGGCGAGTGAAAGGCGGCGTTGGGCGCCACGCATTATCGGACGGCATCCCCGGTACCCGACGTGAGGAAGGAACATGACCCCGCACGAATCAAACAATGTCTCTGTTGTGCTCAGGTACTTCGATGGTTGCGCGCGCGGCCGCCGAGTTTCCGATCATGCTCTGGCTCCTCATCAGGGGAGCCGCTACGCGCAGGACAGATCTGGGTGCGGCCTAACAACCAATAGCGGCGACGGTGGCAAGAGGTAAAGCCGTCCCGTGACCTCCCCGGATGGGGGCGTGGGAGCGGGGCAGCGGGTGCGGTCGGTCGAGCGCGGTGGTCGCGTCCACGTCGATGCGCGTCTCGTCGGGTGACAGGCGAGGGCGCCTGCACCAAACGAGCAAACGGGTTGGGCGTGCCGGCGCCGGCGCAGAAGTGAGCGCCGGAGCCGGGCGTGCGTGGGGCTGCGACAAGGGGGACAATGAACCACAGAGGTGAAGCGATGACCGACGCCGGCGACCTCGAGATCTTCGCAGACGAGCTGTTCACGGTGGCGCACTGCCCGTCGTGCGCCGTGCCCGGGTACGTAATCGCCCGGCTGCTGGACGGCTCGACGTCGCTCGCGGAGCTGCCGGCCGGGACGGCCCAAGCGTTGGGTGCGTTGCTGTCCAAGACCGTGCGGGCGATCGAAACAACCGTCGGAGCCGAACGCGTCTACTGCCTCTCGTTCGCCGAGCTCGACCGGCGGCTGCACTTCCACCTGTTCCCGCGGACGGCGTGGCTGCTCGAGGAGTACTGGCGCGCGACCGGGAGCAGGGAGGAGGCGGTCAACGGTCCGGTCCTCTTCGAATGGGCGCGCACCTCGCTCGCGCCCGGCGTCGGCCTGCCTGCGGGGGCCGGGTCGGTGGCGGATGCCTGCACCGCGTTGCGCGCGCAACTCCGCGACGCCTGACGGGCGCGTCGAGCGCCCCGTCCCGTCGCTGCCTTCGTCATAGGGCACGTCGAAGAGTGGGGTGCAAAGAGGAGCTTCCGGCGGCTCGGAGGAGGTGGATATGAGCAAGAGCGCGACGAGCGTGCTGGTGTTCGGCGTCTACATGCGGACCCATGTCGGACGCCATTTTCAAGCGCAGCCCGGAACGGCCGGGAGGATCTGACGTGGCGGACGGACTCATCAGGTGCGTGGGTTGTGGGGCTCTCGTCAGGGCCGTTTCGGGCAAGCCCCACCCGTACATCGGCGCGGTCGCAGGCTGCTGGGAGGTCTACGAAGGCATCCTGGCCAGGGAGTTCGGCGAGTTCGGCTACCCGCAACCGACGCACCGGCTGACGGTCGACACGTACGCGGTCCAGCACCCGGGCGCGCCGGGACGGCAGGCGATCCAATCGGTCAATGCCCACCTCGTGGGCCTATACCTCGTGCTGGAGAGAGGGCTGCGCGGCCAGGCCGCGACGCGGGTGCTGCGGGCGGTCGTGCGCCACGCCGACCGTTTCGCCTGGCTCGAGCCGCCGGAGCGCAACGGGGCGATCACGGTCGTGGACGTGGCCCGCGCCCGCGGTCTGGAGGAGCATGTCCGGCTGGTCTCCGATTGGGCCCGGGACGTCTGGAGCGCCTGGGCGCAATACCATGCACTCATCAAGGGGTTGGCCGAGGAGTACCTGTAGTCGGGCGTTGCGGCACAGGCGCGAAAGGACGGCGTGCGCGTCCGCTACACTGAAGGTCGCATGCAGAGGTTCGACGCCGCCGCGTGGCCCGCCTCGCTCAAGGTGGTCTCGACCGGTGCCACGGTCATCCTGCTCGGCGCGACGTACGCCCTGAGCCGGGCAGTCCCGCGCGGGACGCGCGTCCCGTTCGCCGAGACGTTCGGCACGTTGTTCGTCGCGGTGCCGGCGGTGATCCTCCTCGTCGCGCTGCTGTTCGTCGTCAGGGGTTACCAGCTCGATCGCAGCGGTCTCTACGTCGAGCGCCTGCTCTGGCGCACGCGCGTCGGCCTGGACGGCCTCACGCGCGCCTGGCACGACCCGTCGGCGATGCGCCGGTCGCTCCGCCTGTTCGGCAATGGGGGTCTGTTCGCGGTCACCGGGGTCTTTCAGAACAAGTCACTGGGTCGCTACCGTGCGTTCGTCACCAACCCGAAGCTGGCGGTCGTGCTCCGGTTCGGGAAACGGACCGTCGTGGTGTCGCCCGCGTATCCGCACGCCCTGCTCGGGCAGCTGCAGTTGGTCGTCCCGGCGGCCGTGATCGGGCCGCCGGACGGCGCGTAAGGTAAGAGAAGGTGAGGTCGAGGGCGCGGTTGCTCTCGGCCGCTGGAGGCCACACTGCACGCCCACATCGCCCCGGTGTTCCGGTTTCCCGAAGGGGTGGCGTTCTGGGTGGTCTACGTGTGGGTGTTCGCGCGGGAGTTCGCACTGATCCGGACGGCGCGGCGCGCGCCGGCCGGCGCCCAAGATGCAGGGACGCTGCGCCTGATCATGATCGGGCAGAACGTGGCGCTGGTCGCCGCGACCGCAGCGTCGTTCCTGCCGTGGCTCGTGATCCGTCACTCGCTGGTCGCGCTCGTTGCGGGCACCTGCGTGCTGTTCGCCGGGGGCGTGGCACGCCGGGTCTGCTTCCGCACGCTCGGCGAGCACTTCACCGGTGCCGTGGTCGTGAAGGGGGACCAACCCGTCATCGAGCGCGGCCCGTATCGCTGGGTTCGCCACCCGTCGTACACGGCCGGCATGATGGTCTTTCTCGGGATCGCGATCGCCCTGGACAGCTGGGTCAGCGTCGCGATCCTGCTCGTGGTGCCGGCGCTCATCTACCTGCGCCGGGCGCGGGTGGAGGAGCGGGCGTTCCTGGAGACGATCGGTGAGCCGTATCGGGCGTACATGGCGCGCACCAAGCGCTTCATCCCGTTCGTGGTGTAGGGGAAGCCCGGCGGCACGAGCCCGCCAGGAAGGACCCAGTACGATTTCTGCTGATCGAGTGCCCGGGCTTGGAGGACGCCGTCGCGGTCCCGTTCAGGTATGCGATGGCGAAGGCGCCAACGACCGAGGTGCTGCCGGCGTGGCAACGATGTCCGTGCGGTCGGTCGCGGCGGTCCGCCGCGTGTCACGGCCTACGGTAGCGGCGTGATCGAGTCGATCGTCTTCGGGAGCGGCTTCGCCTTCGCGGCCGCGATCCAGCCCGGGCCGTTGCAGGCGTTCCTGCTCGCGCGCGTCGCGGCGGCGGGATGGAAGCGGACGCTCCCGGCGGTGTTGGCCCCGCTCCTCTCCGACATCCCGATCGCCGCGCTCGTCCTGCTCGTGCTCGGGCGGCTCCCAGGCGCGGCGCAGCAGGGCCTGCGGGCGGCGGGCGGCGTCCTCCTCGTCTACCTCGCGTGGGCGGCGTTCCGGCAGCTGCGTTTCCCGCCCGAAGCGCCGGCGGCGTCCGCACCCTCGGCGCCGCGCACGTTCTTCCAGGCCGTTCTCGTCAATGTGCTGAACCCCAACCCTTACCTCGGTTGGGCGCTCGTGCTCGGACCGGCCTCGGTCGCGGCGTGGCATCACGATCCGGCCAGCGCGGTCGCGCTGGTCGTCGCCTTCTACGGCACGATCGTCGCGACGCTCGCGGCGTTCGTAGTCCTCTTCGGCACGGCGCGTTTCCTGAGCGAGCGGGCGCGGCGCGGTCTGATCGCGGTCGCGGCGGCCGCGCTCGCGGTCCTCGGTGCGTACCAGCTGGCCGTCAGCGTCCCACGGCTCCTGACGCTCTGACGGGTGGCCGGCCCGGCGCCGGGCCGGCTCGGTTCGGGAAGCGGCCGGGTACGGTCTATTCTTCGCGCTTGTGCAACGTCGGAGGGCCGCAATGCGAACAAGATCGGCACGTTTTGCGCTGCTGCTGGGTCTCGCCCAGCTTCTCGTCCTCGCGATGCCGGCGGCCGCACAGCGCTTCGGCATGGTGATCGGCGCAGATGCCGCGAGCGAGCTTTCGTTGAAGCCCGTCACCGATGAAGCCATCGTGCGCCCGCCGCGACGGCCCGATGACAGCCCCTACCTCTGCGTCGCGTCGTTCCGGTCCTCGCCGAAGATCGAGCACCCCTGGATCGGCGAGCTCAAGGTCGTCCTGTTTGCCGGCGAGTCGAAGTCGACCTCCGCGGAGGTGGCGCCGGGCATCCGCGCGGAACTGACCTGCTCCGTGGACGCGATCGCCCCGAAAGCGGGCGCGTGGCTGCGGGTCAATTCGGCGGCGGAGCGGAAGACGCTGCTGTCGTCACTCGCCACCTTCTGGTTGGCCCCGCCCGGGAAAAGGCCAACCGCACCCGGTGCGGTGTCCCCCGGCGAAGAGCGCCCGTGATCGTTCCCATCCCCTACGTCCACGCCGGCATCGGTGTCTTGCTGAGCGTCATCTCGGTCCCGCTGATCCTGCGCAAGGTGCCGATGAACCACCTGTACGGCGTCCGCATCCCGAAGGCGTTCGTCTCGGCCGAGAACTGGTACGAGATCAACGCCTATGGCGGCAAGCTCCTTTTCGGCTTCGGCGTCTTCCTGCTGGCGTTCGCGTACTTCGACCGGGACGCGGCGCCCCCGCCCACGAGCGCGTGGGCGCCGGTGTGGCTGATCGTGCCGCTGGCGCCGCTGGTCCTGGTGATCGCCCGCATCACCGTGTTCGCCCGCCGCCTCCCCGACCGGTAGCGCGGCGACGAGGGCAGGCGTTCGACGTCCGGGTTGGGCTGCGGGCTGCGAACTGCCGGGAGGTGGCGGAGGGGAGGAGATTCGAACTCCTGGTCCCTTGCGGGACGGCGGTTTTCAAGACCGCTGCCTTAAACCGCTCGGCCACCCCTCCGCGGTGCGGCCAGGATAGGGTCAAAGCGGCGCGCGCTCAAGGTGGCGGGACGAGACGATCCGGGGGCTGATAGACTTCCGGCCCGTGACGCTGCTCGCAGGCCTCGTCCCCGTCTTCCTGCTCATCGCGCTCGGTGTGGCCGCGCGGCGCTTCGGCCTCCTAAGCGCGGCCGCGGCGGACGGCCTCAACGCCCTGGTCGCGAACCTCGCGCTCCCGGCACTGTTCGTCATCAAGGTCGGCGCGTCGCCGCTCGAGTCGGCGTTCTCGCCGGCGGCGATGCTGGTGACCGTCGGGGTGACCGCGGTCGCGACGGTCGCGGGTCTTGTCATCGCGCGCTGGTGGGGCCTGCCCGGCTCGCAGCGCGGCGTGTTCACCCAGGGCGCGTTGCGCGGCAACATCGTCTACTTCACGTTCCCCCTGATCCTGGCAACCTACGGCGACGCGGGCCTGCGGCTCGCGGCGGTCACCTCCACGGTCCTCATCCCGGCGATGAACCTGCTCGCGGTCGCCGCGCTCGAGGCGTACCGCCCGCGCGGCGCCAGCCGGGTCCCGATCGCGGTGCGGGTGCTCGCGAACCCGATGGTCGTCGGCGCCCTCCTCGGGCTTGCGCTCGCGATGGCCCACTGGAAGCCGTGGGGCTGGCTCGCGGCTTCCCTCAACGCCCTCGCGGACCTCGCGTTCCCGGGGGCGTTGCTGGCGCTCGGGGCGCAGCTCGAGTTCGGGCGCCTCGCCGCCCTCTGGCGCCCGCTCGCCGCGGTCTCGGCGATCAAGCTGGTCGCGATGCCGGCGCTCGGCTGGTGGCTGCTGAGCCTCCTGGGCGCCTCGCCGCTCGAGTGCGCGGTCGGGGTGCTGCTGCTGGCGGCGCCCACGGCGGTGGCGAGCAACTCGGTGGCCGCGGACCTCGACGGCGACACCGACCTTGCTGGCGCCTGCGTGCTGGCGACGACGGTGCTGTCGGTCGCGACCTACGTCGGGTGGGTGGTACTGCTCGGCGGCTGAGGCCGCGCCGTTTGGTCTAGAATCAGGACATGCTCCAGGACGACGTTGGGCGTGCCGCCGAGGCGCTGCGCGCGGCGAGCCGGGTGGTTGCGTTCACCGGCGCCGGGGTGTCGGCGGAGAGCGGCCTCGCGACGTTTCGCGGCGCCGGCGGTCTGTGGGAGGGCGCGCGCGTCGAGGACGTGGCGTCGCCGGACGCATTTACCGCCGACCCGGTGCGGGTGTGGCGCTTCTACGACCAGCGGCGCGCGAATGCGGCAAAGGTCCGGCCCAACCCGGCGCACATGGTGCTGGCGGCGTGGCAGGAGCGTTTCTCCGCCTTCACGCTGGTGACGCAAAACGTGGACGGGTTGCACCAGGGGGCCGGCTCGCGCGGCGTCGTCGAGCTGCACGGGTCGCTCTGGCGAGTGCGCTGCACCGGGTGCGGCCGCGAGCGCGAGGACCGGACGGCGCCGCTGCCCGAGCTACCGCCGCGGTGCGCCGCGTGCGGTGCGATCGAGCGCCCAGGCGTCGTGTGGTTCGGGGAGGCGCTGCCGGCCGATGGGATCGTGGCGGCAGAGGCGGCGGTGGAGGCGTGTGAGGTGCTCGTCGTGGTTGGAACCTCGGCGGTGGTGTACCCGGCCGCCGGGCTCGTCGGGGTCGCGGCGGCGGCGGGGGCCACGGTGATTGAGGTCAACCCGGAGGCGAGCGCCCTCGCGCACCTCGCCGGCGTGACGCTGCGCGGGCCGGCGGGGGCGATGCTGCCGCAGGTGGACGCGCTGCTGGTGGGGGGGTGAGCGTGCGAGTGGCGGAGCTGGCGCGCGAGGAGCGGCCGCGAGAGAAGCTGCTGAACCGGGGGCCGGAGGCGCTCTCCGACGCGGAGCTGGTCGCGCTGCTGTTGCGCACCGGTACGGCCGGCACCGACGTGTTGGCGCTCGCCGAGAAGCTGCTGACCGACGCCGGCGGCCTCGCAGGCCTGGCGGCCGCGGACCGCCGCATGATCCTGCGCGCCAAGGGGGTGGGTCCCGCCAAGGGGGCGGTCGTCGCGGCGGCGCTCGAGGTGGGGCGGCGGCTGGCGCGCCTGGCGCTGCAGGGGCAGCCGCTGCTCGACCGGCCCGAGGCGGTGGCCGAATACCTCGCCCGCTCGTACGGGTCGAGCCGGGTCGAACGGTTCGGGAGCGTCACGCTCGACGCGAGGAACCGCTTGCTGCAGGTGCACGAGCTGCACCGCGGGGCGCGCTCGCACGCCGACGTCGAACCGTCGGAGGTGTTCAACAGCGCGATCCTCGACAACGCACACGCGCTGATCGTCTGGCACACGCACCCATCGGGCGACCCGGCTGCTCAACATCGCCGTGCTCGACCACATCGTCGTCGGGCGGTCGGGTTTCGTGTCGCTGCGCCAGCGCGGAGTGCTGGCGGCGCGGTGACGGGCGACGGGTGGCCGGTCGGGGGCTGCGCGGCTGCGACGAACGTTGTATCATCAGCGCGCACGGATGACCTCCCCGGACACCCCTCGCGCGGAAATTGCGGCCCACGGAGCCCGCGCACGCTGCACGGGTGCGCCCCGGGCCCGCAGGCGGAGGGCCGGGCCATGAGAGGCGCTGGCCCCGTGAGGCTCGCGGGCAAGCTCGAGGACGTAACGCTGCCCGGCCTGCTGCAGATGCTGGCGGTCAAGGCGAGGACCGGCAAGTTGACCCTGACGTCGCGCGAGGGGAGCGGCCTGGTCGTCATGCGCGAGGGGCGCATCCTCTACGCCGCCTCGAACGCG
>NCBR01000276.1 GCA_002279285.1 Acidobacteria bacterium 37-71-11 | reverse complement strand
ACCTCCCCTTCGACCGCGGGCAGTACGGCTTCACCCTCGGCGGACCGATCGTCAAGGACAAGACCCACTTCTTCCTGTCGGCCGAGTACGTCAAGACCCACGACCTCCCGATTCTGTTCCGTCCCGGCGGAGCGTTCGCCTCGGAGGCGAAGGACATCCCGCACCCGTGGGACCAGATGATGACGTTCGCCAGCATCGACCACTCGGTGTCGGACAGCCAGCGAGTGACCGCCAAGTTCACCTACGAGCGCTACCGCGAGGACAACTTCCACGTCGGCGGCGTCGCCGACGAGTCGTGGGGCAACCAGCTCAACCGCGACAACTGGAACCTCACCCTGCAGCACACCCTCGCACCCACCCAAAATTACCTGAACGAACTCTACGTCCAGGTGGGCGGGCGGAAGTACGACGAGCCGACCAACTCGACCGCGCCGGAAGAGTGGTTCTCGGCGGGCAACACGCTCAAGACCGGCACCAACACCACCGGCGACATCTTCGGCAAAGGCACGCAGTGGGAGATCCGCGACACCGCCCACATGTACGGCGACACGCACGAGTGGAAGATGGGGTTCTCCCTCCAGCACGTGAAGGAGGAGTCCAGCATCCCGACCTTCGCGAACGGGACGATCCTCTACGCGACCGACACCCGCGCGCTGCCGGTCTCCTACCTCTACGGCGTGGGCTCGGCCGACGTCAACATCAGCACCAACCTCATCGGCGTGTTCCTCCAGGACGACTGGCGGGCTGCGTCCAACCTCACGCTCGAGTACGGATTGCGCTGGGACCTCGACACCAACGGCAACAACCCGGACTTCCACTCCCCCCTCGTCCCCAACGGCCGCAAGCGCGATTACGACAACTATCAGCCGCGTCTCGGCTTCTCATGGGATGTGACCGGCGACGGGCGAAACCTGGTCCGCGGCGGCGTCGGCCGCTTCGTCGGCCGCTTCCTGCTGGTGCCGGCGTTCACCGAGCTGCAGCAGAACGGCTTCACCGGGCGGACGCTCTACACGCGGGTCAGCGGCGTCCTGTTCGGTCTGCCGCCCTCGACCTGGCTGGATCCCAACCACCTCACCACCACCGGCATCCCGCTGCCCCCGTCGATCACGATGCTCGCCCTGGACTACAAGAACCCGTACGCGGACCAGGCCACTCTGGGGTGGACGACGCGGCTGGGCGGCACCGGTCTGTTCTTCGACACCGAGGCGATCTACGTCAAGGGCCACGACGAGATCTTCGTGACGGACACCAACTGGACTGGCAACGCGACCCACACCCGCATCAACCCCGCCTACACGAACATGGCCACCTACACCAACGACGGCCACTCGGAGTACAAGGCGCTGGTGCTCAGCCTCAACGGCACCCTCAAGGGCGGCCACCTGATCACCGCCTCGCTGACGTTCGCCGACAAGAAGAACCTCTCCGACGACTTCAGCCCCGTGTACACCTCGGGCTACCCCAACGACCCGGCCAACCCCGAGGGCGAGTGGGGACGCAGCCAGTCCGACGAGCGCTACCACCTCGTCGTGTCCGGCGTGTTCAACCTGGGCTGGGGCCTGACCGCCGCGCCGATCTTCGAGTACGGCGCCGGCCAGCCGTGGACCAAGCGCTTGGGGTACGACTACAACGGTGACGGCTACAACTCCGACCGTGCACCCGGCGTACCGCGCAACGGTCAGGACGGCCCGGTCTACCGCAACGTCTCGCTGCGGCTCACCAAGGCCATCAACCTCGCGAACGCGGGCCGGCTCGAGGTGATCGCCGAGGCGTTCAACCTCTTCAACACCGCCAACTACGACGTGAACTCGATGAACTCCGGCCAGTACCTCTCCGGCCCGACGATCGCGAACCCGAAGGCCGCGTACGTGGCCAACCCGCTGTTCGGCAAGTACAGCGCGACGCTGCCCGCTCGGGAGATCCAGCTCGGCTTGAGGTGGTCGTTCTAGAGACCGGGATCCGGGGTCAGGGATTCGGGGTCCGAGCCCCCACCCTGCCCCCGAACTCACCCTAAGACCAAATAGGGCCGGCAAGATCCGACCCTGAAGAAAGGCGAGCCATGGCTATCGAAACGGGGTTGCAAGGAAGGGTTGTGATCGTGACCGGGGCGGCCGCCGGCATCGGCCGCGCCACGGCGCGCCGGTTCGCACAGGAAGGCGCCAGGGTCGCAGCGTGGGACGTGAGCGACGGCAAGGCCGGCGAGGTCATCGCGGAGCTTCAGGCGGCGGGCGGCGAGACGCTGTTCGCCAAGGTCAACGTCGCCGACGGCGCGGCCGTCGCCGAGGCGGTGGCCGCCGTGATCGCCAAATGGGGCCGCATCGACGTGCTGGTCAACAACGCCGGGATCGTGCGCGACGCCCAGCTCGTCAAGGTCAAGGACGGCGCCGTCGTCTCCACCATGAGCGACGAGGCTTGGGACGCGGTCATCAACGTGAACCTGAAGGGCGTGTTTCTGTGCACGCGCGCCGTGGTCCCCCACATGATCGCGGGCGGAGGCGGTGTCGTGCTGTCGGCGTCCTCCGTCGTCGGCCTGTACGGCAACTTCGGCCAGACCAACTACGCCGCGACCAAGGGCGGCCTCATCACGATGACGAGGACGTGGGCGCGGGAGCTGGGCAAGTTCAAGATCAGAGTCAACGCGGTGGCGCCGGGGTTCATCGCCACCGAGATGGTTGCCGCGATGCCCGAGAAGGTGATCGACGCCATGGTGTCCCACACCCCGATGGGACGGATGGGGAAGCCCGAGGACATCGCCAATGCCTACGTCTGGCTCGCGTCCGACGCGGCGTCGTTCGTCCACGGGACGGTGATCTCGGTGGACGGCGGCATCGTGCTGGGAACGTGAGGTGATCATGACCCGATACGCCAACATCGTTGCAACCGGGCGCCACCTGCCCGAACGCGAGGTGACCAACGACGAGCTGCGGGCGCGCTTCGACGCCGCGGTTCCCGAGTTCGTGGACAAGATGGAGGCTTCCAGCGGGATCACGAGCCGCTGGTGGGCGCCCGACGGCTGGGCCACGTCCGACGTGGCGCTGCCCGCGGCGCGTCAGGCCCTCGAGCGCGCCGGCCGCGCGCCCGAGGAGGTCGATCTCATCATCCTGGGGACCGACTCCCCCGACTACATCACCCCGGCGACGTCGGTGGTGTTGCAGCACAAGCTCGGCGCC
>NCBR01000275.1 GCA_002279285.1 Acidobacteria bacterium 37-71-11 | reverse complement strand
ACAGCGAGGGGCCCCGGCGCGGATCGCCCTGTCCGGTCGCGGGCGCAGGAGCATGCGGGCTCGGGCGCGGGGGCGCCCGGGCCCGCATCCGGCCACCCGTGGGACCGGCAAGCAAGACAGCCTCACGCAGTGAAGAGAAGAATCATCCACCCGGGGTACCGGACCGCCGGAGATGGAGCGCCCACACGTTCACAGCCGGAAGGCAAACAGAGCGATAAACGCGCGCCGGGCGTTCGCGTCGAGCGCCCGAGTTATGCGCCGAGGTGGCGCGCGACCGCGCGGCCGAGGAGGCGGAACCGGTCGGCGAACGGGAGGCGGCGGAACGTGGTGGCGACCACGCCGCGGGTGAAGAACGTCTTGCGCGAGTAGTCGATCGCGACCTCGACCATCACCGGCTTGCCGGAGCGGGCGATCTCGAGGGCGCGCTCCAGTGCCGGCCGGACCTCGGCGTCGGTGCCGGCGGCGGTGTAGGCGCAGTTCGTGGCGCTGGCGAGCGCCTGCACGCTGTACGGGGCGATCGTGGAGCAGGGCGCGCGGTTCAGCGTGGTGCGCTGGAACTGGGCGATCTGCGCGAGCTCGCCGTCGCGCAGCACCACGGTGACCACGCCGGCGCCGTACGCGGCGGCGGTGAGCAGCTCGAGCCCGGTCATCAGGATCGCCCCGTCGCCGGCGAGCGCCACGACGTCGCGGCCGGGGTTGGCGAGCTTGGCGCCGATCGCGGCCGGGACGCTGTACCCCATGCACGAGTAGTCCACGGGCGCCAGGAACCGTCCCGGTGCGTCGAGGCGCAGGTGCTCCATGGCGAGGAACGTCCCGTTGCCCGAGTCGGCGGAAAAGATCGCGTCCGGGCCGCACAGCGCCTGCAGCGCGTCGAACAGCGCCGCCGGGCCGACGCGGCCGGGGGCGCCGGGGCGGCGCTGCTCCTCCCGCGCCGCGCGATGGCCGTCGGCGATCGAGCGCTCGAGCGCGCCGCCGCGCTCGCGCGCCGGGAGCCGGCCGAGCAGCGCGGCGAGCGCGGCGCCGGCATCGGCCGCGACGGTCACGGCGGCGGGAAAGTTGCGGCCGAACACGTCCGGGTTGACATCCACGTGCACGAGCGCCGGCGGCGGCGTGAAACCCCAGCTCGCGGTTCCCACCTCGGAGAACCGGCACCCAACGGCGAGCATCGCGTCGCAGGAGTGCTCGATCTCGCGTACGAACGCCGGCGCGCTCCGCCCCAGGCCGTTCCACACGAAGAGCGGGTGCGACTCGGGGAACACGCCCTTGCCCTGAATCGTCGTGGCGACCGGTGCCCCGAGGCGCTCGGCGATCTCGCGTAGCTCCTGGGTGGCTCCGCGCGCGCCGTACCCCGCGTAGACGAGGACGCGGCGGGCGCCCGCGAGGAGTCCGGCCGCGCGCTCGATGGCGTCGGGGGCGGGCGCGGTGGAAGCGGGCGGCGCCGGCTCCCACGTCGGCGCGCCGAAGTCGTGGCGGAGCAGGTACAGCTCGGCGGGCACCTCGACGACGACGGGGCCAGGCGTGCCGGCGCGGGCGAGGGCGAACGCCCGCCGCACGGTGGCGTACAGCTCGCGCGGCTCGCGCACCGGGAACACCGCCTTGGCCACCGGGCGGACCACCGCGAGCTGGTCGATCGCGTGCAGTTGATAGGCGCGGCCGGTGTCGGTGCGGATCCCGCACGCCAGCACGACGAGAGGGATCCCGTCCATGAACGCCTCAGCGATGCCTGAAAGCGCGTGCGTCATCCCCGCGCCGGGCACGAGGTTGAGGACGCCGACGCCCCCGGAGCTGCGCGCCACGCCGTCGGCCATGAACGACGCCGCCTGCTCGTCGGTGACCAGCACCGGCGTCACGCGCCCCGAAGCCGCGAGGGCGTCGTACAGCTCGATGTTGTGCGTGCCGGGGATGCCGAAAATTAACGCCGCGCCCTCGTCCTCGAGCGCCCGCACCACGGCCCGCGCGCCGGACTCGCTCATGCCGGCAGCTCGGGCAGGCGGGCGCGCACCCGTTCGGCGACGCGGTCGGCGAGCGCCATGATCGTGACGTACGGGTTGATCTCGGAGCAGCGTGGGAACAGGCTGCCGTCGGCGACGAACAGCCACGGGACCCCGTGCACCTGCCCCCACGCGTCGGTCACGGAGCCGCCGGCGTCCGCACCCATCCGGCACCCCCCCATGAGGTGGGCGCTCGAGATCGAGACCTTGCCGAGCTTGAACGGCTCGCGGGTGATCAGCTCGTCGATGCGCCCGGCATCGGCCGCCGTGATGAAGAAGCTCGCCGCGGCCGGTGCGTGCACCCGCCGGCAGCCGGCGGCGAAGAAAATGCGCGCGGCGGCGCGCTGCGAGGCGACGAGCGCGTCCAGCACCCCGTCGGTGAAGCGGTAGTCCACCACCGGCTCGCCGTCGCCGTCTACCGTGATGCGGTTGCCCGGCAGCGCGGGGTCCACCGCCAGCACCAGGATCATCTGCATCCGGTCCATGCGGCTCATCAGCTCGGCGTGCTCGGCCCCGAACCCGATCAGGTTCTTGGCGGTGGTGAACGGGAAGTACATGCACGTCTCGAGGAGGAAGCCATCGTCGACGAACTGATCGCAGTAGTAGCTCTTGGGGTGGCCGAAGTAGTTGGTAATCGGGTGCTCGTGCTCGCCGACGAGGATGAGCGCCGGGTGGGCCGTCAGGTAGCGGCCGAGCGCGGGCAGTTGCACCGGCAGGCGAGAGCGCAGCAGCAGGGCGGGGGAGTTGACCGCGCCGCCGGCCACGACGATCGCGCGGGCGCGGATCCGGTAGCGCCCCGGCTCCCAGCGCGACGGCTCACCGAACGGCGGGTTGGCGACCGTAACGCTGCACGCCCGCTCCCCGATCGTCTCCACCTTGCAGTTCGTCACCACCTCGACCCCGGCGGCCTCGGCCGCGGGGAGCTGCACGCGGTTGGTCCCCTGCTTGGCGGCGTTCGGGCAGCCGAGGTTGCACAGGCCCGAGCCGCGGCACCCCTTGACGTTGCGAGCAGGTGGACGTTGTTCTCGCCGAGGTACTTCTCGGAGCGGCGGCGGAGGTCGGCGAACTCGATCCCGGGAACGCCCCAGCGTCCGAGCACCGCCTCCGGGAGCGTGAGCGAGGTGCCGGTATAGACGACCGTCGAGCCGCCGTAGGCGCGGGCGAACGCCAGCGTCATCGCGCGGTCGCGTGTGAGGACGCCGCCGGAGTCGAAGTAGAGCTTGTCGGCCATTTCGGCCTCGCGCCCGGTGAACTCGTTCTCACGCAGCTTCGGGCCCCACTCCAGGACCGCGATGCGGAGCCCCTGGCGGCACAACGGCGCGAGTTCCTTGGCCACCGTGCCGCCGCCGGCGCCGGAGCCCACGATCACGACGTCGTACGTCTTCTCAACCATGGAGGAACTCGCTCCCGGAGAACGACGGTGCGTACCGGATCGCCCCCCATGCCTCGGGCTGGCCGTAATACCCCATGAAGACGAGCGCCCGCAGGCCCCAGAAGCCGCCGCGCAGCTTCGCCGCCGGCGCGTCCATGAACCAGCGCAGCACGGCGTCCTGCGCGGCCGGCGCGAGGCGGTCGAACGGAGCGCCGAAACGCAACCAGCACGGCGTCCTGCGCGGCCGGCGCGAGGCGGTCGAACGGAGCGCCGAAACGCAACGCCGGCGCCCAGCGCACCACGCTCAGGAAGAGCGCGAACTGCCGCTGCAGCGAGCGCGGGCGGCCGGCCAGCGCCGTCCCCACGATCGCGGCGAAACGCTCGCGCCCGGCCGCGTCGAGTGCGGCGGTGGCCGGAGCCACGCGCGCCGCCACGGCGAGGAAGAACGCCCACTGCCGCTCGCCAAGAGGTGTCACCAGGGCATTAGAGCGCCGCTCGATCCGACGCGTCAAGGCCGTTGCTGCCGCCGGGCGCCGATCGGCCGGCGGGGCCGCTACCCCTCGCTTTCGTCCGGGGGGTACAGCTCGGGTTCCTCGCCCGGGCCGCCGGGCTCGAAGCAGCGGCGGCAGCGCGCCTCGTAGATGTCGGCCGCGCCGACCACGACCTGCTCCTGCGCCTGGGAAAGGCGCTGGGTGTACGACGCCGGGGCGCCGCAGCGGGCGCAGATCGCATGCACCTTCTCGACGTCCTCGGCCACCGCGAGCAGCTCCGGCATCGGCCCGAACGGCTGCCCGCGGAAGTCCATGTCGAGGCCGGCCACGATCACCCGTTTGCCCAGGTCGGCCAGGTGCCCGGCGACGCGGACGAGGTCGGCGTCGAAGAACTGGGCCTCGTCGATCCCGACCACCTCGGTGCGCGGATCGACCAGGTCGAGGATCTCGGCGGCCTTGGCGACGCGCTCCGCCTCGAGCCGCCACTTGGAGTGCGACACGACCTGGCCCGCGGCGTAGCGGTCGTCGAGGCCCTGCTTGAAGACCTGGATGCGTTGGCGCGCGATGATCGCCCGGCGCAGCCGCCGGATCAGCTCCTCGGACTTCCCCGAGAACATGCTGCCGGTGATCACCTCGATCCCACCGCCCCAGGGGTTCCGTGGCTGCATGGAAGGGATATACCACGACGCGTCCCCCGCCGCCAGCGCCTCACCCCAATCTTCCATCCGGCATCGAGGACTCCCTGTCACTGCGAGGAGTCCCGCCGCAGGCGGGACGACGAAGCGGTCTCGTGGTCCGGGCAGGGCGGCAGGGTCGTGACGATTTCCTGAGCTTTACACGCCGATTCGCGGGCACAGCGAGGCGAGGGGACAGCCGTCGCAGGCCGGCGTGCGGGCGTGGCAGACGCGGCGTCCGTGGAGGATGAGGCGGTGCCCGAGCGCGACCCAGCCCGAGGCGGGGACCAGCGCCATGAGGTCGCGCTCGATCTTCTCGGGATCATCCTCGGCGGTCAGGCCGAGCCGCCGCGCCAGGCGAGCCACGTGCGTGTCGACCACGACGCCGGTGGCGATGCCGAACGCGGTGCCCAGAACGACGTTGGCGGTCTTGCGCCCGACACCGGGCAGCTCCGTGAGGGCGTCCATCGCGGGGGGGATCTCGCCGCCGTGGCGCTCGACCACCGCCTGCGCCATCCCGAGCAGCGA
>NCBR01000274.1 GCA_002279285.1 Acidobacteria bacterium 37-71-11 | reverse complement strand
GTGATCGCCGCCGACCTGCACCGCATCGGCCAGCTGCGAGCGCGCGACGAGGTCCGGTTCGTCGAGGTGTCTCTTGCCGAGGCCGACGCGGCATACGCCGAGCTTGCGGCAACCCTGCGCGCACACATCGGGGAGGCGTGAGGAGGATGCGTCCCGGCCCGGCTTGGCTCGGCTCGGTCTCCGCCTCGCAGTGGCGGACCCTCGTCGCCGCCATGCTCGGGTGGATGCTCGACGCGATGGACGTGATGTTCTACGCCTTCGCCCTCACCGCGATCCGCGCCGAGTTCTCGCTCTCGGCCGCCGCGGCCGGCGGGCTCGCGTCGGTGACCTTGCTCACATCGGCGATCGGCGGGATCGCGTTCGGGATCCTCGCGGACCGCATCGGCCGCGCACGGTCGCTCGTCTGGTCGATCCTCATCTACTCCGTGTTCACGGCGCTCACGGCGACGGCGCACTCCCTCGTTCAGCTGGTCCTGTGGCGGTCGCTCGTCGGCATCGGCCTTGGCGGGGAGTGGGCCGCGGGATCGGTCCTGGTGTCCGAGAGCTGGCCCGCCGCGCACCGCGGCAAGGCGATCGGGCTGATGCAGTCGGGATGGGCGATCGGCTACATCTTCGCCGCGCTGCTGGCGTCGGCGATCCTTCCCGCGCACGGCTGGAGGGTGCTGTTCGCCATCGGCGTGGCGCCGGCGCTGCTGGCCTGGTGGGTGCGGCGGACGGTGCCGGAGCCGGAGATCTGGCGGCGCGCCGAGCGGGGCGCGCGGCTCGGCTTCACGGCGCTCTTTCGGCCGCCGCTGGTTCGTAACGTCGCGGTGGCGACGACGTTGACGTCGTGCCTGCTGTTCGCGTACTGGGGCCTGTTCACCTGGATCCCGGCGTACCTGGCGAGCCCGGTGGCGAGTGGCGGCGCGGGGATGGGCGTGGTGCGCTCGGCCGGGTGGATCGTCCCCATGGAGATCGGGGCGTTCTTCGGGTACGTGCTGTTCGGTGTGCTCGCGGACCGCTTCGGCCGCCGGCCGGTCTTCTTGACGTTCGTCCTCGCCGCTGCGGTGCTCGTGCCCGTGTACGGGCAAATGGGCGCGCAGCCGGTGGCGCTGATGGCGCTGGGACCGCTCATCGGTTTCTTCGGGCACGGCTACTTCTCCCTGTTCGGCGCGATGCTCGCCGAGCTGTTCCCGTCGTCGGTGCGCGCCACCGCGCAGGGTTTCTGCTACAACTTCGGCCGGGCGGCGAGCGCCCTGGCGCCGTTCGTCATCGGCGCGCTCGCGGACCGGCACGGGATCGGCAGCGCGCTGGCGCTGACCTCGGCGTTCTTCGTCGCGGCGGGGGGCCTGATGCTGCTCCTGCCCGAGACCCGGGGGGAGGAGCTGCAGTGAGCGGGACAGCGGCAGAACCGGTGACGATCGACCTCAACGCGGATGTTGGTGAGCTCCCCGAGGCATTGGATGACGGGCGGGAGGAGGCGCTGCTCCGGCTCGTCAGTTCGGCCAACATCGCGTGCGGGGGACACGCCGGCGACGAGCGCACGATGGCTCGCGTGCTCGCCCTGGCGGGACGGCTCGGCGTCGCGGCGGGCGCCCACCCCGGGTACCCGGACCGCGCCTCGTTCGGGCGCCGTTCGGCGGGGATGGACCCCGGCGCGATCGAGGAAACCGTGTTCGAGCAGGTGGGGGCGTTGGCCGCCGGGGCGAGCCGGGCCGGGGTCGAGCTGCGCCACGTGAAGCCCCACGGCGCCCTCTACAACGACGCCGCGGGGAACGAGGACGTCGCCGCCGCGGTCGCTCGCGGTGTGGCGCGGTGGAGAAACTCCGTCGTCCTCGTCGGCCTGGCCGGGTCGCATTGTCTGGAGGTGTACCGAACCCATGGGTTCGAGGCGGAGGGGGAGGCGTTCGCGGACCGGGCGTACGAGGCGGACGGCACGCTGCGCCCCCGCGCGCTGCCCGGGGCGCTGCACGCCGACCCGGCGGTCGCGGCGGCGCAGGCGGTGCGCATCGCCGTCGCGGGGTGGGTGACGGCGTTCGGTGGCGGCGACATCGCGGTTGCCGCCCGGACGATCTGCGTCCACGGCGACTCCCCCGGGGCCGTCGCCGTGGCGCGGGCCGTGCGCGCCGCGCTGCTCGCGGCCGGCATCCGCCTGGCGCCGATCGGGGCGGCGCGCGCGTAGCCGCCGCCGGGGCCGGCGCAGCGCTACGGAGCCGGGGGCCCGTCGGCGAGCGACTGCACGGTGTTGGCGGCGAGGCGGAGGGTGCGGAACGACTCGGCGAGAGCGAGACCCCGCTCCTGCCCAGCCTCGCGAGCGATCCGCTCGAACGCGACGCGGGTCGGCCCCGGCGAAAACTGCGAGGCGTGGTCGCAGATCAGCTCGATCTTGCGGTCGAAGACGCCGGCGATGTCCACCCAGGTGTTCGCTTCTCCGGTGGGACCGAGCCAGACCTCCTGGACCACGTGCGGCTGCAGGCCCTCGGCGATGAGCTCGGGGAAGATGCTCGCCTTCTTGACCGCCGGGTAGAGCGCCTCCACCGCCGCGTGACCGGCGGCGCGGTGGTCCGGGTGGTTGATGTAGGTCCCGTGGCGGAACCAGATGGTCGGGTCGTTGGCGACCACGATGTCCGGCCGGACGCGCCGCATCACGCGTACGAGGTTGCGGCGCAGGTCGAGGGTGGGCTGCAGCATGCCGTCCTCGTACCCGAGGGTGATCACCTGCGCACCGAGGCGGGCCGCGGCAGTGGTCTGCTCGGCTCGCCGGCGCGCGATCACGGCGTCGCGGTTGTCGTTAGGATCGGCGGTGCCCTTGTCGCCGTCCGTGATCAGGCACAGGGTGATGGCGTGGCCTTCGGCCGCCCACTTGAGGAGGGTGCCGCCCGCCATCGTTTCCGCGTCGTCGGGGTGGGCAAAGAGTGTCAGGATGCGTTTGCTCATGGCGGTATACTACAAGGCAGAACGCGGCCCGCAGATTCCGCTCGATTCGCAGCCGCCGGATGTCCAATCCGCGGGGGAGACAATGGCACGATGGACCATCCTTGTAGTGGATCGGCAGCAGATCCGGCGCAAAGACCTCGCCCGCGGGCTGGGGTCGTACGGCTACGAGGTCGTCACGGCCGCGGACGGCGATGAGGGGAAGCGGTTCGCGGAGGGCTTGAGCCCGGACGCGGTCGTCGTCGAGGCCGACCTCGCGGGGCCTGT
>NCBR01000273.1 GCA_002279285.1 Acidobacteria bacterium 37-71-11 | reverse complement strand
AGCGAGCTCGCCCGCTTGCGGGAGATGGCGGCGATCAACTGGCGAATGGAACGCGCGGTTGAGCGCAGAGAAGGCAAGGCCGAAGGCCTGGCCGAAGGCAAGGCCGAAGGCAAGGCCGAGGCGCTCCGGACCGCGATCACCGGGGGATGCCTGCTGCTCGGCATCGCGCTCGACGACGCTCGACAAGCCCAACTCGCCGCGCTCGACCTCGCAGGCCTCGAGCCTGAGGGACGCGAGCTCCTTGGCGGTCACCGTTTCAGCGGCGGGTCGGTCGTCCCCCACCAGTTCGAGGGCGAAGAGGATCTTGCTCACGTACTCCTGTAGCAGCCCGTCCGCCTGGAACGGAGACACCGGGACCTCGCCCGCGGCGGCCGCGGGATCGGGGTCCCCGGCGGATGGCGGTGCGGCCTCGGCCTCGATCGGGGCGGGGAAGATCCCACCGAACTGGGTGACGTCGAACTGCTCGAGGACCCGGTTGAGCACCATCCTGAGCTTGAGGGCGTCGTCGCGGCGGAGGTTCTCGGTCTGCTTGCCGTGATCGAAACGCTGCTGTGCGGAGGCGAAGACCTCGAGCATCTCGCGCAGGTCGGGCGTCGCGATCTCGGGATGACCTGAGAGCTGCTTCTCCAGCTCCCGCACCTTGTTCGTGTCGGCGAGCAGCGCGGCTTCCTCGTCCTCCCAGAGTTCGCGGAAGCGGTTCTTGATCGCGACCGTGGTCTCCAACAGGACCGGCAGGAGCTGCGGGTGCAGCATCGTCTCGCCGAGGCGCCGCTTGAGGGTGCGGAAGCGGTCGAGCGCCCCGCCCCCCGCGAGCTCGGTGAAGGTGCGGCAAACCAGGACCTCGCTCTTGAGGTCCGCGAGGGCGTGGACGAGGACCTCGAGCTCCTGCTCGGAGGCCTGGCTCGGCGGCAGGAGCTGGAGGAGCGGCTGGACGAGCCTCTGGATCTCGTGGCGCTCGCGCACGAGGCTGCCGTTGTCCCCGCGCGGGATCTCGGCGAGGCGCGTGAACAGGATGTCCAGCTTGTCGAACGTGTCCTCGCCGTCGTGACTCCCGTCGAGGTAGAACTTGATGATCGCCAGCAGGACCTTCTCGTCCTGGTTGCGCAGCCGGTCGAAGAACCGGCGCAGGAGCGAGGGCTGGATCTGCTCGTCGACCTCGAGGAGCTTGCGGCCCTGGGCGTCGAGCCTGACGCCGAGGTGCGTCATCGTCTTGTCGGTGCGGCCCGGTTCGGGGTGGCCGAGTTCCGAACCGAGCTGGCGGAACTCGTTGAACAGAGAAGGGAAATCAATTTCGATCGGGCACGCCGAGTTGAAGAGGTGCTTGAACAGACCCTGCAGATACTGGTAGAACGTCCACTGCGACCGACAACGGTCGGTCAACCGGACGTAACGCTGGTTCAGTTCATGCAGTCCGAATTCGCTCATCTTGAGACTTCCAATCGTGAGTTTACACCAGGGACGGGGACGAAGGGAAAGGGGAGGTGGCCGGTGCTGGGTGAGACGGTGATCACGCACGACGAGATCCAACGGGCGGTGGCGGTCCTCGCCCGCGAGATCGACGCCGACCTGGAGGGACGGGAGCCGGTTTTCATCTGCGTCCTCAAGGGAGCAGTGTACTTCTTCACGGCACTGACGCAGCGCATCGGGCATCCGCTGGTCGTGGACTTCATCCAGGCGTCGTCGTACGGCGCCACGACCGAGTCCTCCGGCACCGTCACCCTGATCAAGGACGTGACGGTGGACATCGCCGGCAAGGACGTCTACGTCGTCGAGGACATCGTCGACACCGGTTTGACCCTCGCCGACGTGGTTGCGCTCCTGCAGGCGCGGCACCCCCGCTCCGTGCAGGTCGTCGCGCTGCTCTCCAAGCCGTCGCGCCGCAAGGTCAAGGTGAGGCTCGATTTCGTCGGCTTCGAGATCGAGGACCGGTTCGTGGTCGGCTTCGGCCTTGACTTTGCCGAGCGCTTCCGTAACCTTCCGGAGATTCGGGAGTTCGTTCCGGACGGGGAGGCGACACCATGAGGGTCGGAGCGGAGATCGTTCATACGGACGCGGCACCCAAGGCGATCGGCCCGTACAGTCAGGCGCTCGCGGTCGGGAGCTGGGTGTTCCTGTCCGGCCAGATCCCGCTCGACCCGGCCAGCGGCGAGCTGGTGGGCGGCGGCTTTGCCGGACAGGCTGCCCGGGCGTTGGCCAACCTCGACGCGGTGCTGACGGCGGCCGGATGCGACCGGACGGCGGTGGCGAAGGTGACCGTGTACTTGACCGACCTGGCCCGTTTCGGCGAGTTCAACGAGATCTACGCGGAGTTTTTCGGCTCGCACAGGCCTGCGCGTGCGGTGATCGGGGTGGCCGCATTGCCGCGCGGCGCCGAGGTCGAGGTCGAAGCGGTGGCGGCACGCTAGTGGAGTTGTTGCATCAGGCTCGCGTGCTGGTTCGGGGCGCTGGGGAGTTGGGCAGCGGCGTGGCGGCACACCTGGCGCGGCAGGGGTTCGGCCGTGTCCTCATGGTCGAGCGTGCGTTTCCGAAGGCCGTGCGGCGCCACGTCTGCTACTCCGAAGCGGTGTTCAACCACGGCAAGACGGTGGACGGCGTGACCGCCCGTTTCGTGATGCTGCTCTCCGAGGTCGACCTCGTGCACGAGCTCGGCGACCTGGCGATCACGACCCAGCCTCTCCCCGAGGTGTTCGCCGCCTGGCCACCCGACATTTTCGTCGACGCGGCGATGCTGCGCGCCAACTGGGGTCTCTCGCGGGAGCTCGCACCTCTCGTGATCGCCCTCGGGCCGGGCTACCAGGCAGGCCGGGACTGCCACGCCGTGGTCGAAACGGTGCGCGGCCCGCAACTCGGCCGTGTGCTCCTGGGGGGGCAGTCGCTGGTCCCGGAGCCCCCGGCGGAGATCATGGGCTTCACCCAGGAACGCGTGATCAAGGCGCAGCGGCCGGGAATCTTCCGCACCAACCACGATATCGGCAAGCGCATCGAACGCGGCGAGAAGATCGGCGTCGTCGTCCTGCTCCTGACCCGCGAGGATCTTTACCGCGGCGTGCCCGTGGACTCGGAGTACCCGGTGGTGGCCCGCATCTCCGGCGTGATCCGCGGGTTGCTGCGGGACGGGGTGCCGGTGGAGACGGGCGACAAGATCGGCGATGTCGACCCCCGCGGCGTCACCGACGACCTCGAACACATCTCCGACAAGGCCCAA
>NCBR01000087.1 GCA_002279285.1 Acidobacteria bacterium 37-71-11 | reverse complement strand
CAGGTAGAAGTAGCCGCTGCGCAGGAACGCCTGGGCCACGTCCCTCGACGCGCGGCTGCCGTCCTCGTCCACGATCGCGAGGCGGATGTGCTGGACGTCGAAGGAAAGAGCGTACCCGTAGATGAAGAGGAGCAGGAGCGGCATGGCCAGCAGGGTCAGCGCCGTGCGCGGATCGCGCCTGAGCTGGAGCAGCTCCTTCATGGCGATCGCGAGGGTGCGGCGGATCATTGCGCGGCCGCTCCTTCCGCCGCGGCGATCACGTGGATGAAGACATCCTCGAGCGTGGGCTCAACCGGGGCGATGACCGCGTCCGCGCAGCCCGCCTCGCGGATGCGCGTGGCGATGTCGGCGGTCTCCGCCGCCGAGGCGAGCACGACGCGGAGCCGCTCGCCGAAGAGCGCGACCTCCTCGATCCCGGGGAGCCGCTCGATGGCTGCGACCGCCTGGGCGGGCCTCGAGCAGGCCACCTCGACGACGGTCCCGGGGGGGAAGATGCGCTTGAGCGCCGGGACGCCGTCGAGCGCGAGCAGCCTGCCGGCGTGCATGAGGGCGACGCGGTGGCAACGCTCCGCTTCGTCCATCGAGTGCGTGGTGACGAACACCGTCGTGCCGGACCCGGCCAGAGCGTCGATCAGGTCCCAGAAGCGGCGGCGCGCCTCGGGGTCCACCCCTCCGGTCGGCTCGTCGAGGAACACGATCGGCGGCTCGTGCATGAGGGCGGCGACGAGCGCGAGACGCTGACGGAACCCACCGGGCAGCTCCCGCACGAGGGCGCGCCGCTCGCCGCCGAGCTCGGCGGCGGCGATCGCCCACGCCAGCCGGTCCGCGAGGCGGCGGCCGAACAGCCCGTAGGTGCCGCCCCAGAAGCGGAGGTTCTCCTCCACGGTGAGGTCGAAGTAGAGCGAGAACCGCTGCGACATGTAGCCGATGCGGCGCTTGATCTCGCCCGCCTCGCGGGCGACGTCGAAGCCGAGGACGGTGGCGGCGCCGGACGTCGGGGCGAGGAGGCCGCAGAGCATGCGGATGGTCGTGGTCTTGCCGGCCCCGTTGGAGCCGAGGAAACCGAAGATCTCGCCGTGCGCGACCGCGAACGACACGCGGTCCACGGCCACGAACGGCCCGAAGTTCTTGGAGATGTCGCGGGCGACGACCGCCGGCCGGTCCGCCTGGCTCACCGGCCCACCGCCCTGGCGAGCGCGGCGTCGGCGAGCCATGCCGCCGCGCGGACGTCGATCTGCTGCTGCTCGGCGCCGGCGAGCTGGGCCTCGGCGTCGAGGATCTCGACCATCGCCGCGAGCCCGGCCGCGTGGCGCTCGCGCGCCGCGGTCTCGCGCTCGCGGGCGGCGGCGCGCGCATCGTCGGCCGCGCTGACGGCGGCGAGGGCGCTCTCGAGGTTGCGGCGCCCCGTCTCCACCTCGAGGGCGATCCGGCGGGCAAGCTCGTCGCGCTCCCGGGCCGCGGCGCGTTGGCCGGCCTGCGACGCCGCGGTGTCGGCGCGCGACTTGCCGCCGTCGAACAGCGTCCAGCTCGCGGCCACGCCCACGCTCCACGACTGCCGCCACGCGTCCTGCTGCGGGAAGTAGCGTTGGTTGGGGCGGCTGTAGTCCCACTGCGCGAGCGCCGCGAGGCCGGGCCGCGCCGGCGCCCGCGCGAGCTGCTCGCGCGCCGAGGCGGCGGCGATCTGCGCGGCCGCCTCGGCCAGCTCGGGCCGGGCGGCGAGCGCGCGCCGGCGCAACTCCTCGAGCGGGGGCGGCGCGTCCGGCAGCGCGCCGGCGAGCGAGTCCCCGAGTTCGACGGTGACGCCGGGATCGATCTGCAGGAGCGAGCGGAGCTGGGCGAGGCTGTTGGCGGCGGCGGCCTCGGCCGTGATCCGGTCGACGCGGGCGCTGGCGAGACGCGCCTGCGCCGCGAAGACGTCGGCCTTGACCGCCATTCCGGCGTCGAGCAGCGCCGAGGTGTCGGTGAGCAAGCGCTGGGCGCGCTGCTCTTGCGCGGCGGCCGCGTCGATGCCGGCCGCGGCGCGCACCGCGTCCCAGTACGCCTCCCGCGCCGCCAGGCGGAGGTCGGCGGCGGTCTGCGAGCGCGCGGCGGCCGAGGCCTCGCCGTCGTGGCGGCTGGCGAGGCGCTGCGCGGTGATCGCGCCGCCGGCGTAGAGCGGCTCGGCGACCTGTACGCCGGTGCCGTACGTGGTGGTGATGTCGGGGACGAGGATGAGGGCCGGCTGACCGGGCGCCGCGAACGGCAGCCGGAACTCCGGAACCGAGCTGCGCCGGGCGAGCGCCGCAGTGGCCGTGACCTGGGGCTGGGCGGCGGCGTCCGCGGCCCTCGTCGCCTCCTGGGCGGCTGTGAGCCGCTCGCCGGCCGCAGCGGCGACGGGCGAGACGGCGACGGCCCGCGCGGCAGCGGTTTCGGCGGTCAGACGGAGCGTCTCGGTGCCGGCGGGGGCGAGCGCCGCGACCAGCAGCGCGACGGCGGCGGCGGCGCAACGCCATGGCGCGTGCGCCGGAGCGGGTTGGGGAGCCGGCACCGTCCGGCTGTGGAATCTCGGCTGTCTTCTCATGCGGCCTCCCTGGCGGCGGTGCTCCTGGTCAGGTGGAGGAAGGCGTCCTCGAGGGTGGTCGGGATGACGCGCACCTCCGCGACGGCCGCCCCGGCGCGCTCGAGCGCGCCCCGGATCGCTTCATCGGCGCCGCCGATCGCCTTGACCCTGACGTGGAAGCGCGCCGCGAACGGCCGCACGTCCACGACCCCTTCGAGGCCGGCGAGCGCGCCGGCGACCACCGTGCGCGGCTCGGCTGCGACCTCGACGATCGCGCCCGGGAGCAAGTTCGGGATCTCGCGCGGTGCGGCGTCGGCGAGCACCCGCCCCTCGTGCATGAGCACCACCCGCGAGCAGCGCTCGGCCTCGTCGAGGTAGGGTGTGGCGAGGACCAGGGTGAGCCCCTCGGCCACCAGGTCGGCGAGCAGGCGCCAGAACTCGCGCCGGGTGACGGGGTCCACGCCCGTGGTCGGCTCGTCGAGCAGGAGCACCTCAGGCGAGTGCATCAGGCTGCATGCGAGGGCGAGCTTCTGCTTCATGCCGCCGGAGAGGCGGTCCGCCTGCCGGGCGCGGAACGGCGTCAGACCGACGCGGCCGAGGAGCGTGTCGCGGCGGGCGCGCCAGCCTTTGACGCCGAGCAGCAGGGCGAAGAAGCGGACGTTCTCGTCCGCCGTGAGGTCGCCGTAGAGGGCGAAGCGCTGCGCCAGGTAGCCGAGGCGGTGGTGGAGGGCGCGGCGGTGCAACCAGGCGTCCTCGCCGAGGACGCGGACCTCGCCGAGGGTCGGGCGCAAGAGGCCGGCGAACGCCCGCAGCGTCGAGGTCTTGCCCGCGCCGTCCGGGCCGATCAGCCCGACCACCTCGCCGCGCGCGACCGCGAGGTCGAGGCCGGCGACCGCCGTGGTGCGCCCGTAGCGGATGACGAGACCGCGGGCCGAGAGGACGCTGGGCCCGCTCATGGTTTGCCCGGGCCGCCGAAGTAGGCGTCGGCCGGCATCCCGGGCTTGAACACGCCCGAGGCGTTGTCGAGGCCGACCTTGATGCGGAAGACGAGCTTGGCGCGCTCCTCCGGCGTCTGCACGTTCTTCGGGGTGAACTCGGCGACGTCGGCGACGAAGGTGACCTTGCCGGCGAACTCCTCGGAGCGGCCGTCCACGCGCACCCGTACGGGGTCCCCGAGGCGAATCCGCGACAGCGACGGCTCGTCGACGTAGACGTTGAGCCAGGGGTGGAGGATGTCGGTGAGCACGTAGAGGAGCGCACCGGGGGGCAGGACCTCGCCCGGCTCGGCGACGCGCTGCGTGATCAACCCGTCGCGAGGCGCCGTCACCGTGGCGTCGGCGATGTGCTGGCGGATGGCGGCGATGGCCGCTTCGGCGGCCGCCCGCTGGCCCCGGGCCTGCTCGATGTCCTGCGCGCGGGGGCCGGCCACCAGCTCGGCGAGCCGAGCGCGGCCGGCCGCCACGGCGCTCGCGAGCATCTCCTTGCGCGTGCGCGCGTCGTCGCGGGCCTTGAGCGTCGCGGTGCCGCGGTCCGCCAGGCCCTCCAGGCGGTTGAGGTCGAGGACCGCGCCCGCGAGGTTGGCCTCGGCGCTGGCCAGATCGGCCTCGGCGCGCTGGATGTCCTCCTTGCGGGACCCGGCCAGGAGCAAGCGCAGGCGGGCGTCCGCGGCATCGAAGTCGCCGGTGGCGCGGGCGAGGTCGTTGGTTGCGTCGGTGGTGTCGAGCTGCGCAATCACCACGCCGGTCTTCACCGAATCGCCCTCCCAGAAGGGAAGGACGAGCAGCCTCCCGCCGACCTTGGCGCCGAGGCGGACCTCCGTGGCCTCGATGTGGCCGGAGGCATGGATGACGCCGCGGTCCGCTCCGGCGCCGCAACCGGCCAGCGCCGCGGCGGCGGCGAGCGTCAGGACAAGGGGGGCGAGGGCGTTGCGCATTGCGACCTCCTCAGGCTTTCTTCACTGCGATCCCGTCGAGGACGATGGCGATCATCGTGTCCGAGAGGGACTCGAGGCCGCCTGCCGCGGCGGCCGGGATCGGAAGCATGTTCGCGAAGCGGCCCTTGAGCCTCAGGGCGTTCGCCATGAACATGAGCGCGCCGACGAACATGAGGTGAGTGACGAACGGGTCCACACGGCGGAAGGCGCGGCGCCGGGCGCCGTCGTCGAGGGTGGCGGCGGTGAGCCGCATGACCTCCGCCATTTCGGCGAGCGCCGCCGCCGGCAGGTTCGGACCGCCGGCCGCGATCTCGCGCAGCATGAGCTGCGGCAGGTACGGGTGTTCGCGCACCGTCGCCACGAACGCTCGCGGGATCGCCTTGAGGCGCTCGCGCGGGGCGGTGTGCGCGGCGACCGCCGCCGCCACTGCCGCGTGGATGCGGCCGAGGTTGGCGGTGACGGTTTCGCCGAAGAGGGCCGCCTTGTCGCCGACGTGGTAGTAGAGCATCGCCTTGTTGACGCCGGCGCGGCGCGCGATCTCGTGCACCCCAGCGCCGCCGAAACCGCACTCGGCGAAGACCTCGCCGGCGGCCTCGATGATGCGGGCTCGCACTTCGGCGCTGTGCTGTGCGGCTCGGGTTGGCTTCATCGTTCTCCTAAACTAACCAGTCAGTTAAACCATCGGGTTAGTTATATTCGTGATCGTGGGGCTTGTCAAGCCGTACTGCCGACGGGGGTGTCGCGGTTGGGTCGGCGGCGGGCTACAGCCGCGCGCGGCGCAGCACGAGCGTCACGTCGCCGGCGCCGATGGGCACCGCGCTGTCCGGCCGGGCCGCCAGGATCGCCTTGCCCGCCGTGGGCAAGCCCGACGACTGGTCCACGACGAGCACTTCGACTGGCTGCTCGCCGGTGAAGACGAGCGTGACGTCCACCCCGGCGGCCGGCACCGCCACGAACGCGAACCGGCGGTAGCGGCCGCGCCGTGGGCCGGGATGCCCGAGCGCGACCGGCTTGCCGCCGGCAGTCATGGCGGTCAGCGGCGCGCCGCTCGGCACGAAGATGGCGAGGTTGGGCGCGCCGCGCTCCGAGCACAGCCTCGCGGTGACCGATCGTCCGCCGGCGGCGGGTTCCGTCCTGACGACCGTGAGCTCCGGGGCCGGCAGCCCGGCCGCCGGGGCCGGCGCCACGAACTGCCTCTGCTCCGACCACGGGAAGGGGAGGACGGCCGCGGCGGCGAACCTCGCGGCCGCTCGCAGGCCGGCCGGTAGGCCGTCTCCCTGGCCGCCCGCAACCCAGCTGCAGACACCGGTGTCGTGGTCCTCGGCGTAGGCGATGTTGAGGGGTTGCGGCCTCTGCGCCGAGTACTTCGGCACGAAAGCAGCCGTGACTGCCGCCAGAACCGCCACGCAAGCCAACGCGCCGAGCACCCGCGCCCGCGCCCGCCGCCACCGCGGCCCCAACGCGAGCAGCGGCGCCACCGTGGTGATCACCATCGCCAGTGGGACGGTGACGGCGAGGCCCCGCGCGAGTCCGAACGTGGACTCGAGGAGGAAGCCCAGCGGCATCCAGGTCACGGCGGCGATCGGGACGAGCGCCGCGGACGCTGCCGCGAGCGCAGCGCCAGGTGCGGCCGGGGGGAACAATTCCGCGGCAGCGAGGAAGACGGCCGCGGTGAGCGTTGGGATGAGGAACATCGTGCTGGCGCCCGGGGCGAGAGCCGCAACGCCGACCGCGAGCCCGCTCCACCCGAGCCACGTCCCGGCCAGCAGCCCGTGGAAACCTGCGCGGCGCGCCGCCAGGCTCGCGACCACGCCGCCGGCCGCCAGCGCCCCCGCCCAGAGCGAGAGCCGCGCCGGGAGCGGATGGGCGAGCCAGGGATCGGCGGTTCCCGCGATCGTCTCGATGAGCCGCGTCAGGACGAGGCCCGCGCCGGCAGCCGCGAGGGCGATACCGGCGAATCCGCCAAGCCCCCACAGCACCGCGGCGGCCGTGGTCCTTCGCCTGCGGATCGCGACCCAAACGGTGAACAGCAGCAGCGCGCCCGCTCCCGCCGCAAGGGGCAAGGTGAGCCCGGCCGGCCAGCGCAGCAACGCGAAGCCGAGCAGGTCCTGATAGCACGATCGCCCGGGCCGAGGGTGCGCCAGGTCGGCGTCCGCCAGCGTGCGCGCCACGGCCAGCGCGTTCTCCCCCTGGTGCTGGAGGCTGCCGAGGTCGAGGTGGGCGAGGTCGTCCAGCGGCGTGTGGTAGTGCGAGAGCTCGTCGATGAAGGCGAAGTTCATCCCCGCCATCCCGGCGCGCTTGAACACCGTGAGGTCGGTGAAGTTGGGAAGGCGCTTGTACGCCTCGTAGGTGAGGGAGAGGGCGGCCGGGCGCCGCACCGAGCGGCCGTAGGCATCAACCAGCCACGCGTTCTCGTCGCTGGTCTCGAACATGATGCTCTCGCCGCCGGTGCCGCGGGCCTCGAGGTTGACGACCGCCCCGACGTCCCGGGCGAGGGGGTCGTCGGCGACGAACGCTTCGGCGCCGAGCAGGCCGGCCTCCTCGCCGTCGTCGATCAGGAGGACGACCGGGTTGGCCGCCGGCGGGTCGGTCCCGAGGGCGCGGGCCACCTCGACGAGCGCCGCGACGCTGGCCAGGTCGTCGGCGATCCCCCCACCGGCCCCGACCGAATCGTAGTGAGCCACGAGCAGGACCGCGCGCGCGCCCGCGCCGCCCGGCAACCGGGCGATCACGTTCTCGACCGTGCCGCAGACCGGCGCCGCGCCGGAGCAGACGAACGACGTGCGCACCGCGACGGGAACGCCGAGCGCTTGCAGCCGGGCGACGAGGCGGGCTTGCACGGCGGCGTGGGCCGCGGAACCCACCGGGTGGGGCGCACCATTCCCGGCCAGATCCCGCAGCACGGCGGCGGCCCGGGCGGCGGAAAACGCCGCTCGGGGGGCATCGACCGGGAGGGGCGCCGGGGGCCGGAGACGGAGGAGCACCACGCCTAGGACAACCGCCGCCAGCGCCAACGCCACGACGAGGCAGAAGGACGAAACCGCCGCCGGCGCTGCGTTCTCAGGCTCTCTCACCGGCCCGCGAGGCTCCCGAGCAGCTCCCAGCAGGCGTGCTGTACCCGCCAGAACCCCACCTCCTGGGGCACGATCCAGCGGAGCTGCGGCTCCGGCGCGCTCAGCGTCTCGGCCGGAAGCGGCGTGACCTGGAGGCCGCGCCGGGCGCACAGTCCCATCGCCCGTCGCATGTGCCACGCGGATGTCACCAGGCCCACCCTTCGCCACCCGCGCTCGGCGACGAGCCGTGCGAGCCCCTCGATCTCGTCGGTGGTCGTCCGCGGGCCCTCGAGCAGCACGATGCTCGCCCGCGGCACGCCGAGCTGTTCCCATAGGGCCGCGGTCGCCGCGGCGTTGCTGGTCGCGCCGCCGCCCGCGATCGGCTCGTAGGGGCCGGACGCCACCAACCGCGCCGTCCGCCCCGCCCGCCAGAGGAGCACACCCAGGACGGCCCGCTCGCCCGCGGCGGTGAGGTCGGGACGCCCGTCGCTCCTGACCTCGACGCCGCCGCCGAGCACGGCCACGGCGTCGAACGCACCTTGAGCGAGGGGCTCGATTCGCGCGTAGGGTCGCTGCAACCAGGCGATCAACGCGCTGCCCACCCATGCGTTGCCGGCCATCGTCGTGAGGAGCCAGAGCGCTGCGGCGACCGTGGCAGGTCCCCGGAGCCGGCGACGGCCCAGGTCGCAGGTGAAGGCCAGCAGGCCCAGCCACGCCAGGCCGGCCGGCATCAGGCACAGCGCGACGAACTTCCTCAGCTCGTACCGTCCGGGCGACAGCGCAGCCGCGAGCACCAGCAGCGCCGCCGCGCCGGCCCAGGCCAGCGCCGCGCGGGAGCGGGGCTGCGCCGCGCGGCGGGTGAGCGCCGCGTTGCCGAGGAGGACCGCCGCGACGATCAGCGCGAGGGAGATCATGGCGCCGAAGCCGTCACCGCATCTCGTCTCTGAACGCCTCGATCTCGGTCCTGAGCCGGTCGGCCTGCGCCTTCAGCGCGCCGCCGAGGTGGGCGCTCAGGGCGGCGAGGTCGGCATCGGCCTTCTCGATGTCGCGCCTGGCCGCCTCCGCGTCCGCCGTCGTGTCCGCCCCGGCGACGCCGGCCGCGCGGCCGGCCGCCTCGAACTGCCGCCGCGCGGTGTCGAAGCGCTCCTCGATGCGCTGCAGCGCCTGCTCGTCCCGCGACAGCGACGACGGGATGAGCGCGACCCTCCCGGTGTGGACGTAGTTGTACGCGAGCAGTGCCACGACCGCGACCGCCAAGACGGCGATCAGACCCTTCATAACCGCCTCCCGTCCCACTGGTGCGTGGCGAGCGTAGAGTGCCCGCCAGAGCGCCGTCAAGGGGCGGGACCGGCGGTGCGCGCTGCGGGTCAGCCGACGGAAATGCCGATCAACCGGCCGATGCCGAACGTGACGCCGGCGGCGGCCATCCCGATGAGGAGCTGGCGCGTCCCGGAGAAGAGGACGCCGCGGCCGGTCATCAGCGTGATGACCGCGCCGGTCGCGAAGAGCGCGAGGCCGCTGGCGGCGAGGCTGGTGACGACCGCCGTCGCACCGGAGAGGAACAGGAACGGGGCGACGGGGGCGATCGCGCCGCAGAAGAAGAGGAAGAACGAAGTGATCGCAGCTTCCCACGCCGAACCGCCGAGCTCGGCGGGGTCGAGGCCGAGCTCCTCGCGGGTCAGGGTGTCGAGGACGTTGTCCTTGTC
>NCBR01000272.1 GCA_002279285.1 Acidobacteria bacterium 37-71-11 | reverse complement strand
GCCCCGGGACGGTACAATCCGGCGTGGCCTGGCATCTCGAGGAGTTCACCGCCTACGTCCGCGACGAGCGCAACCTGTCGCCCAACACGCTGCGGGCGTACGAGCGCGAGGTGGCGCAGTTCGTCGAGTTCGCCGCCGCCGAGATGGGGTGCGCGGACGCGCGCGGGGTGAGCCCCAACGTCGTGCGCGCGTACCTCGCCCATTTGCACGGGAAGAAGCTGGCGAAGGTCTCGGCGCAACGGGCGCTCGCGGCGCTGCGGACCTACTTCCGCTTCCTCGCCCGCGAGGGCGAGGTGGCCACCAACCCCGCCAAGGTGGTGCCGACGCCGCGCGCCCCGAAGAAGCTCCCCGAAATGGTGACCGCGCCGCAGCTGGCCGACCTGCTGGAGTCGCTGCCCGCCGACCCCGCCGGCCGCCGCGACCGTGCCGCGCTCGAGCTGCTATACGCGGCCGGCGTGCGGGCGAGCGAGCTGGTCGGGCTCGACCTCGACGACGTGGACCTCAACCGGCGCCTGGCCCGCGTGCTCGGCAAGGGGGGCAAGGAGCGCATCATCCCGTTCGGGCGCGAGGCGGAGCGCGCCCTGCGCGCCTACCTGCCGGACCGCGCCGCGTGGCGATCGCGCGCCGGCGCGCCGACGGAGGGGGAACCGCTGTTCGTGAACCAGCGCGGCGGCCGGCTCTCCGACCGCTCGCTGCGGCGGATCCTGGACGCCGCCGTCTTCCGCATCGCGATGATCGGGCACATCCACCCGCACACGCTGCGGCACGCGTTCGCCACCCACTTGCTCGAGGCCGGGATGGACCTGCGGGCGATCCAGGAGCTGCTCGGGCACGCGTCGCTGTCCACCACGCAGCGGTATACGCATCTGGACCTGGCCCACCTGATGGAGACCTACAACAAAGCGCACCCGAAAGCGTGACGCCCTGGCTTGTGGCGCCGCCGGCGTCGGACCATCTGCTGCGTTGCGCTGCGCCGGTTCGCATGCTCACGTAGCCTCCGGCTACGCTCCGCTGCGACCGGCTTGCGCGCCTTGCAGCTGGCCCAACGGCGGCGGCGCGGCTACACGCCCCAAGCTCGGAGGCCCTGCCTGCCGATGAGCTGTTCGTCTTCGAGGGAGGCGCGGAAGGCTGCGCGGCCTGCGGCCGGCGCGGCCGCCTCGGACCACGGACCACGATCCACGATCCACGACCCACGGTCTCCACTCAGCTGGCAAACAACAGGGCGACGCCGGCGACGGTGATGGCGGTGCCGGCGAGCGCGCGCGCCGTCGGGCGGTAGCGCTCGGTCGCCATCAGGAGCGGGATGACGAGCACCGGCGTGGTCGCCATCAGGGTCGCGGCAACGCCGACGTCGGTGAGGCGGGCGGCGACCAGCGACATCCAGACCCCGAGGAACGGCCCGAAGATCGCGCCGCCGAGCAGGTACGGCCAGGTGGTGCGCACCGCGGCCGCGACCTCGAGGCCGCGGGTCCGCCCGGTCGCCGCCGTGAGCGCCCAGATCAGCGCGGTGGCGGCCCCCATGCGCACCCAGGTGCCGGTGAGCGCCGGCACCTCGCCCGCCATCCCGACTTTGGCGAGCACCAGGCCGATGCCCTGACACGCGGCGCCGACGAGCGCCAGCGCCACCCCGCGCGCGTCGTGGCGCGCGTCCCCGGATCCGGTCCGGCGCTCGCCCACGACCCAGGCAACCCCTGCCAGCGTCACCACGATCCCCAGCGTCGCCCTGGGGCCGGGCCGCTCGTGCAGGAGCACCAGGCCGGCCGCGGCGGCGAACACCGGCGCCAGCGCCATTACCAGCAACGCGAGGCGCGCCCCGATGCGGCGCAACGCCTCGAACAGGGCGAGGTCCCCGATCACCAGGCCGACGACGCCGCTGGCGGCGAGGTACGCGGTCCGGCGGCCGTCGAGGGCGGCGAAGTCGGGTCCCCCCGCCAACATCGTGAGCGTGAGCAAGGCCAGCGCCAGCGGCAGGCGCAGCAGGTTGACGCGCAGCGCCCCGAGACGGCGTGCGGCCTCGGCGAAGAAGAGGCCGGTGAACGCCCAGAACAGGGCGGTGGCGAGGGCGGCGAGCTCTCCGATCGGCATAGACGCCGGCGGCTGCCGGCCGCCCAGCATACGCCTGCCTCCCCCTCGGGTCGTGCCGTTCCCCGTCCCCCGTCGCAACGGTGTTACCCTCGACTGGGAGGCAGTCATGGACGATATCTCCCGTTCCTGGGCGGGCGGGCGGCCCGGACCCCGCGGCCGGGCGCGCCAGCGCCCTGCCGCCGTTTGGCACCACACCACGATCTGCGCGGTGCGCCGCGACGGGGTCACGGCGATGGCGAGCGACGGTCAGGTGACGTTGGGGAACACGGTGCTCAAGCACGGCGCCACCAAGCTGCGGCGCCTGGGCGGCGGCCGGGTCGTTGCGGGGTTCGCTGGGTCGGTCGCGGACGCCCTCGCACTGTTCACGCGGTTCGAGGCCAAGATCGAGGAGTTCGCCGGGAACCTCGAGCGGGCGGCGGTCGAGCTGGCGCGCGACTGGCGCACCGACCGCGCGCTGCGCCACCTCGAGGCGATGATGATCGTCGCCGACCGCGAGCACCTGCTGCTGCTCTCCGGCTCCGGCGAGGTGGTGATCCCGGACGACGGGGTGATGGCGATCGGCTCCGGCGGACCGGCCGCGCTGGCGGCGGCGCGCGCCCTGGTCGCGCACTCGGACCTCGGGGCCGCCGACATCGTCCGCGAGGCGCTGCTCATCGCGTCGGCGATCGACCTCTACACCAACGACCACATCACCGTGGAGGTAGTGCCGTGAGCGCGACCGTGTACACGCCGCGCGAGATCGTGACCGAGCTCGACCGCTATATCGTCGGCCAGGCCGCCGCCAAGCGCGCGGTCGCGGTCGCGCTGCGGAACCGCTGGCGCCGGCGCCAGCTCCCGGAGGAGCTGCGCCGCGAGGTGACCCCCGCCAACATCATCCTGATCGGCCCGACCGGCGTGGGCAAGACCGAGATCGCCCGCCGCCTCGCGCGCCTGGCCAACGCCCCGTTCGTCAAGGTGGAGGCGTCCAAGTTCACCGCGCGGTGTCGGTCGAGGTGGCGGCCAAGCGCGCCGCCGAGGACCGCCTCGTGGACCTACTCCTGCCCGCCTCCCCCGGCGAAGACCGCGAGGAGTCGCGACGCGCGCTGCGCCGGCTGCTGCGCGAAGGCTCGATGGAGGAGCGCGAGGTGGAGATGGAGGTGGCGCAGACCCGCGCTCCGATGCTCAACCTCTTCGGCGGCCAGGGGATGGAAACCATCGAGATGAACCTGCGCGACGCTCTCGGGGGGATGTTCACCAAGCGGGAGCGGCGCACGATGACCGTACGGGAGGCGCGCAAGCTCCTCGAGGCCGAGGAGATCGAGCGCCTGGTGGACCGCGAGACGGTGGAGCGGGAGGCGGTCGAGCGCGCCCAGGAGAGCGGCATCGTGTTCCTCGACGAGATCGACAAGATCACGTCCCGCGGGGCGGGCGGCGCCGGCCCGGACGTGTCGCGCGAGGGGGTGCAGCGGGACCTCCTCCCGTTCGTGGAGGGGACCACGGTCAACACCCGCTACGGCCCGGTGGCGACCGACCACGTGTTGTTCATCGCGGCCGGCGCGTTCCACGTCGCCAAGCCGTCGGACCTTATCCCGGAGCTGCAGGGACGCTTCCCGGTGCGGGTGCAGCTCGACCCGCTGTCCGAGGGCGACCTCGCGCGCATCCTGACCGAGCCGAAGCACGCCGTCCTCAAGCAACACCAGGCGCTCCTCGGCGCCGAGGGGGTCGAACTCGAGGTGACGGCAGACGCCATCGCCGAGCTCGCGCGGATCGCCGCGGAGCTCAACCGCAGCGGCGAGAACATCGGCGCCCGCCGTCTCACCACGGTGCTCGAGCGGGTCCTCGAGGAGGTCTCGTTCACCGCTCCCGAGCGGCGCGGCAGCCACGTCGTGATGGACGCGGGCAAGGTTCGGGAGGCGCTGGCGCCGCTGCTCGCGCACGAGGACCTCGCGCGCTACGTGTTGTAGCGGCGGGCTCGTTTGCTACAGTTGCAGGGATGAGCCCTCGCCGGATAGTTCCCACCGCGGTGGCCCTGATCCTGGCGATCACGGCTGGGTGCGGGCGCAAGGCGGCGCCGCTGCCCCCGATCCTCGAGGTGCCGGAGACGACGACCGATCTCGGGGCGTACCAGGACGGGAACGAGATCGTGCTCAACTGGGCGTACCCGCAGCTCACCCGGGGCGGACGCGAGCTCACCGACCTCGCGAGCGTGGAGGTGTGGCGCCTGGAGGCGACCCCCGGCCAGGAGCAGGCCAGCAGCGGCCCCGGGGGGGGGGCGCTGCGACAGCAGCTGATGCTCGGCCGCGGCAAGCTGGCCGCCCGCCTCGAAGGGGAATCGCTGCAGGCGGCGACGCGCGGTAACCGGTTGACGTATCGCGAGACGCTGCCGAGCTACCCCGCCGGCACCTCGCCGCCGTCGGTTTGGTATGCGGTGCGGTCGCGGCGCAAGGACGGGACGCCGTCGCGCTGTCGAACATCGTGACGTGGCAGCCGCGGCCGGTCCCGCCGACGCCGACCGGCTTCACCGCCAAGCCCGAAGCGGGCGGCATCGCCCTCACGTGGGAACCGGTGGCTGGCTTCACCTACGTCGTCGAGCGCCGCGCGTCCAAAGTGGCGCCGTGGGAGATCACCTCGCCGATCGGCATCGACAAGCCCTCGTTCATGGACGCCACGGCGCAGCAGGGCCAGACGTGGTGGTACCGGGTGCGGTCGTACCTCAACCGAGCCGCGAGCCTGCCGAGCGCCGAGCTCGAGGTCCCCTACCCGGACATCTACCCGCCGGCGGCCGTGACGTCGTTCCTCTGCCTCCCGGAGTCCGGCCTCGTGCACCTGCGCTGGGACCCCTCGCCGGAGGCCGGGGTCATCTACAAGATCTTCCGGCGCCAGGGCAAGGGGTCCTGGGACCACCTGCAGGAGGATTTCAAGCTCACCGAGTACACCGACAACAAGCCGCCGGCCGGTGAGCTCGAATACGCGGTGAAGGCCGTGGACGCGGCGGGGAACCAGTCGGACCCGGTCTACTGCACGGCGCGGACCGGCCCGTGAACTTCGCCAAGCTGCACGGCGCCGGCAACGATTTCCTCCTCTTCGACGGGGGCGCGAACCCGGCGCTTGCGGACGAACTGCCGCCGCTCGTGCCCGGCCTCTGCCACCGGCGCTTCGGCATCGGCGCGGATGGCGTCCTGCTCGTCCTCCCCACTGGCGTTGCGGCGGCCCGCGTGCGGTACTGGAACAGCGACGGCTCCGAGGCCGCGTTCTGCGCCAACGGCACGCGCTGCGCCGCGAGCTTCATCGCGGCGCGCTGGGGCTGGCGCGAGATGGTCCTCGAGACCGGCTACGCCGCCATCCCGGCGGCGGTGGACGGCGGACAGGTCGAACTGCGCCTCCCGGCTCCGGGCGAGGTGCGGCCGTGGCGGGAGCTTGCCGTCGCCGGAACCGTGGTCCGCGGCCGCTACCTGGTGGTCGGCGTCCCACATCTGATCGTGCGCGTGGAGTGGCCGGATTTCTGGCGGCGCGAGCTGGCGCCGCTGGCGCCCGCGCTGCGCCGCCACCCCGACCTGCGGGCCGGCGGCGCCAACGTCAGCGTCCTGCAAGTGGAGGACGAACGCACCCTGGGCGTGCGCTCGTGGGAGCGCGGCGTCGAGGGGGAGACGCTCTCGTGCGGCTCCGGCGACGTCGCCGCGGCCCTCGTCGCGGCGGCCGAGGGGTGGGTCGTGCCGCCGGTCGCGGTGCGCACCGCCTCGAAGCGCGTCCTCACGGTGGCGCCAGAGGGACCGCCGCTGGCATCGCCTCTGCGCCTGTCCGGCCCCGCCGAGTGGGTCGCGGAGGGGCGCGTCAGCTCTGATCTTGCGGCAGCTTTCCGGCTAGACTGACGCGGCGTCGCGAGTGACGCGACGGGGAGGCGGGATGCGAGAGACGGGGACGTCATGCAGACGCTGAAGACACGGACCGTGCTGTTTCTCCTCGCGACGCTCTCGATCGCAGCGCTGGCCGCGGCGTTGAAGTTCAGCGGGCTGGTCGCGATCCCGCCCGAGGTCTTGCTCGCCTCGCGCTGGCTTGCGATCGCCGGCCTCGTCGGGTACGGCATCAAGCGCCGCTCGCTGACGGCGTGGATCCTGGTGAGCATGGTCATCGGGGCGGAGATCGGCCACGACCTGCCCGCGGTGGCGGTGAACCTGCGCACGTTCTCGCTCGTGTTCCTGCGGATGATCAAGACGATCATCGCGCCGTTGCTGTTCTCCACCCTGGTCGTCGGGGTCGCCGGCCACGCCAACCTCAAACAGGTCGGGCGGATGGGAGTGAAGGCGCTCCTCTACTTCGAGATCGTCACTACGATCGCGCTGTTCATCGGGCTTGCCGCGATCAACATCTCGCAGGCCGGCAAGGGGATCAAGCTGCCGCCGGTGCCGGCGCACGAGAAGATCGAGGCGAAGCCCGAGACGCCTTCCGAGATCATCCAGAACATCTTCCCGGAGAACATCGCCAAGTCGATCGCCGACGGGCAGGTGCTCCAGGTCGTGGTGTTCTCGCTGCTGTTCGGTGTCGCGCTCGCGATGCTGCCGGAGGCGAAGCGCCGGCCGATGCTGGCGATCGCCGAAAGCCTCTCCGAGACGATGTTCAAGTTCACCAACATCGTCATGATGTTCGCACCGGTCGGCGTCGGCTGCGCGATCGCCTACACCGTGGGCCACATGGGCCTCGGCATCCTCTTCCACCTGTTCGAGCTATTGGCCACGCTCTACGCCGCGCTCGTCGTCTTCATCCTGGTCGTCCTGCTGCCGGTGGCGCTGATCGCCCGCGTGCCGATCAAGAAGTTCATCGCCGCGGTCGCGGAGCCGGTGTCGATCGCGTTCGCGACCACGTCCTCGGAAGCGGCCCTGCCGCGCGCCATGGAGGCGATGGAAGCGATCGGGGTGCCGTGATCCCGACCGGGTACAGCTTCAACCTCGACGGCACCACCCTCTACCTCTCGCTCGCCTCGGTGTTCGTGGCGCAGGCGGCCGGGATCCACATGACCTTCGGCCACCAGCTCCTGATGGTCTTCACGCTCATGCTGACGAGCAAGGGGGTCGCCGGCGTGCCGCGCGCCTCGCTCGTGATCCTGCTCGGCACCGCAGCTTCGTTCAACCTCCCGGTGGAGCCGATCTTCATCATCCTCGGCATCGACGAGCTGATGGACATGGCGCGCACCTCCACCAACGTGCTCGGCAACTGCCTGGCCACGGTCGTGGTCGCGCGCTGGGAGGGGGAGTTCGGCAAGGAGCACCCCTCCAAGGTGGTGCAAGAGGCGCTCACCACCTGAGCCGCCGGTGGCGGTGATCCCTTTCTTCACTGCGTGAGGCCTGTTCTGTTTTGCCCCGCGGGCTGCCGCCGTGTCGCTCGGGCAGTTGCTCTTCTTCCACTGCGTGGAGGCCTCTTGCTTGCCGATCCCGCGGGTGGCCGGATGCGGGCCCGGGCGCCACCGCGCCCGAGCCCGCATGCTCCTGTGCCCGCGACCGGACAGGGCGATCCGCGCCGGGGCCCCTC
>NCBR01000086.1 GCA_002279285.1 Acidobacteria bacterium 37-71-11 | reverse complement strand
CCCACCGCGGGACGTCCCAGCTCGGTCGCACGCGCAGGCGGGTCGGAGGGCGGCGCTCGATGCGCCGCCCGAGCGACACGGCCGCAGCCCGCTGGGCAAAACAAAACAGGCCTCACGCAGTGAAAGGAAACGAGCGGAGTGGGGGCGAGCAAGGTCCGAACGCCGCTTCACCCGAGGGGCCAAGCAAGAGCCCGGATCAGCTGCGGGCGCGCAGCTCTTCGAGCGCGCGGCGGACCGGCTCGGGTACGAGCCCCGAGACGTCGCCCCCGAGGTGCCAGATCTCCCGTACGATCCGCCCCGAGATGTAGGTGTACTCCTCGTTCGGGGTCAGGAAGACGGTTTCCACCATGTTCCACAGCCGGCGGTTCATGAGGGCGATCTGGAACTCGTACTCGAAGTCGGAGACCGCGCGCATCCCGCGCAGGATCACCCGCGACCGGCTCAGCCGCATGAAGTCCACCAGCAGGCCGGAGAACGCGGTGACCTCGATCCCGGGCATCCCTGCGAGCGTCTCCGCGATCAGCTCGACGCGCCTTTCGGCCGGGAGAACCGGGGTCTTGTCGGTGTTGCGGAGCACCCCGACCACGACGCGCGGGAAGATCGTGGCCGCTCGCCGCACGATGTCGAGGTGGCCGAGGTGGAACGGGTCGAAGCTGCCCGCGTAGACCGCGGTGACCGGCTGCTCGCTCAAGGTTTCTCCTCCACCGCCGCCGTGGCGCGGTTGTGGTGGTCGTCCACCGCGCGCACGGCGAGGACATGGTTGCCGTGCTCGAAGGGGATCCGGAACGTCTCATGCTTGCGGTCGAGCAGGCCGTCCTCTGGCGCCAGCGCGTGCCAGCGGTCGGCGTCGCGGTTCCACTCGACGAGGGTGATCGGCGAGAGCGCGTCGTCGACGGTGGCGATCCAGGCGCCGCCGCTGCGAGTGATCGTGACCGTCGGCGGCGTGTTGTTCACGATCACCCAACTGGAGAGCGCGCTGGCGGTCGCCGGCGCCTCGGGGTTGGCGGGCGCGTCGGTCGCGGTGAGGCGGAAGCGATACATCCCGTCGGCAAGCGCCTGCGTGTCGATGCCGATCGCCGTCGCCTCCAGGTGGTCGCGGACCTTCCACCACGTGGGGTTGCCCGCCTGCTGCACCTCGACGGTGAAGCGCAGCGGATCGCCGTTCGGGTCCCCGGCCTTCCACGACAGGCTCTGATAACCGACGCGGTAGTACTTCTTGCCGAGGCGGTCCGGCACGTCACGGGCCTCGTCGTCCAGCGTGGTGAAGATCCCCGAGAGGTCCGGGTGCTGGACCTCGACGATCCGGTCGGACGGCGGCGGCCCCTTGAGGAACACCGCGCCGGGTTCGTGGACGGTAAACTCGGTGATCTCAGGCGGGAGGTTGATCTGGCGGTACGCCACCACGACCCGGCCCACTCTCGACGCCGGCCCGGCCGGCTGGAGGTCCACCTCCCACTGCAGGTACCGTGCCGGCGGCGCGCTCACCGACGCGTTGGCGCACGGTGTCGGCGCAGACCACGCGCTCCAGGTGTCGTCGGGGGTGGCGATCGCCCCGGAGCGGAACCGCAGCGTGCAGCCTCCCGCGGGGGGCAGCTCGCCGACGAGCGCGGCGTCGCCCCACTCGGCGGGCTGGCCAGCGTCCAGGGGCGGCGAGGCGAGGGTGCCGTGGGGTTTGCCGGAGCGGTGCAGCAGCCGGACCGGTCCTTGCGTCAGCACCCAGTCGCCACCAGCGGCGAGCCTGACCACCTGCGACGCGGACACGGTGTCGAGCTGGGCGGCGGAACCGTCGACCAGCTCCCACAGCTCGCCCTCGAGCCCGGTGCCGATCACGAGGCCCATCGGTCCCCACGCCAGCGTGCCGGCGATCTGCTTGGTGAACCGGTGGGCCGTCATGGCGGCGCCCTCGGGCAGGATGCGGACGATCTCGGAGGTGGCGGAGCCCTTCGCGGTCGCCGGCGTGGCGCTCGCGGTCTCGCTCACCGATACGGCCACGGTTCCTGCCCCCGCCTCCTTGGCCGGTGGCTTGCCGAGCGTCGGGTCGCCGGTGAGCGCTGCGGCGTAGGTCGAGCCGTCAGGCGCCGGCGCGAGAGCGGCGATCTCGGTGAACGAGGAGTCATACACGACGCCGGGGGCGCCCTCCCCGGTCCAGCGCATCACCAGTCCCTTGCCGGAGGTGCCGATCAGCAGCAGGCCGCCGCTGACCGCGAGGCACCGCGCGTGCCGGTCGGGGATCGCCGCGACGGTCTCGAGTCCCTTGGGGCCGAGGCGCATGAGCCGCCCCGGATTGCCCGCCGCGGCGACGAGGGCGCCCTTGTACCAGGCGAGGTCCCAGAGGTTGCCGTCGGGCAGCGCCGCCACTTGTCCGAGGTCCTTGCCGTTCGGAGCGCGCAGCAGCAGCGCCGGCGCCGCGGTTGCCGCCCACAAGGTGCCGGACGGGTCGAGGAGCAGCGCCGTGACCTGGTCCGCCTTGACCTCGCCGACGAGTTCCTTCTTGCCGTCGCGGACGCGGTAGACGCGGGCCGGGTGGCCGGTGCCGACGAACGCCGTCCCGTCGGGCGCCACGGCCAGCGCGAGGCCGAGCGGCTCGTCGAACGCGGCCACCGGCACGAGCGGCGGCAGCGCCCGCAGCGAGCCGTCGGGGAAGACCGCGACCCCGCGGCCGGTCGCTCCGGCGAGGGCGCGCGGTGTGTCGAGCACGAAGTGACGGGTCTGCGAGGCGTGGGCCGAGGCCAGCGCGACGAGGGAGAACACGGCGGCAACGGTACGTCTCATGGCACCTCCTGGCGCGGGCGCACGGTAAGGGGGACGCGGACGAGGCCCTCGAGCGGGAACGGCTCCTCGGTGCGCTGCGTGGCGAGCACCGCCGTCGCCAGACGCGCGAGCGCGCGGGTCCCGAGACCGGCCGCGAGGGTGGCGGACCACGACGGCGGCAGGCCCGGCTGCGAGACGCCCGGCATCGCCGTGCCGCGTTCCCGCGCCTCGAGCGCGGTCACCAGGGTCGCGCTGCTCTCGAGGCGGCGCACCTGGTCGAGCTGCCCGGCGTAGTCCGCGGGAGCGACGCCCTCCGCCCGCAGCCGGTATCCGCTCCAGGACGCCCCGTCGGCCACCAGCAGGTCGAGCGGTCCCGGCGCCGCGCTCGCCGGCACCCCGATCACGACCCGCCGGTGCTCGACCGGTCTCTCGTACGGCTCCAGGCGGACGTCCACAGCGAGTTCCTCCCCGGGGAAGACGACGGTGCGCTCCGGAATCGCCTCGACGATGTCGGCGCCGGTCGGCTGCTCCTCCCTGACCATGGTGAGGTCCACCGCGCTGACCGCAGGGTGCGGAAACGGCGAGTTGGCGAGGAAGCTCACCACCGCGCCGGCGAAGACGGACATGCGCGCCAGGGCGTCCGGCCCGCGCGCCGCCTGCCGCACCGTGACCTCGCGTCCGTCGGAGGTGTGCACCGACAGTACGAGGCGCACCGACGACTGCCCGACCGCCGCCCCGCGTGCGGTCAGGCAGGCGTTGGCGAGAAAGGTGACGAGGAGCGGCTGCAGGATCGGCGTATCGACGATCGAGAAGCGCCACGTCTTCGCCCCCGTCGGGTCGTCCACCCGGACGCTGACTGCCGTCCCCTCGGGCGGCCGCCCGACCAGTGCCACGCCCCCGGCCCGGCGGTCGGCGACGAGCGTCCCGAACTGGTCCCCGACCGCAAACACCTTGAACGGGCTCTGGTACGAGCCCTGGATCGCGAGGACGCGCGCCCTGGCGACCGGGAACCGCACCGTGCCCAGGTCGTAGAGCGGGTGGCCGAACGCCCACACCCGATCGCCGTCGCGGGCGGTCACGGTGCCGGCCGCGGCAAGCGACGCGTCGCCCCACACGAGCTCGACCGCCACCATGTCGCCGGCTTCGGGTGGCCCGGTCAGACCCGCAACGGTTCCGGAGGGGACCGGCTGGACCCCTGCCCCCGCGAACAGCTCGCCGGCGAGGCCGGGCGGCACCGGCAGCCCCGCGACCGCGAGGAGCGGCTTGGCGAGCCCGCGGCGGTCGGGCAGCGCCGGCAGCACGGAGCGCAACTCGACCCCTCCGTCCGCCACCGCGGCGAGCTGGGCCAGCGTCGGGGCGGCGGCGCGCACGGTTTCCCCGGCGAGCGGGATCGCGTGCATGTCGGCGAACGGCGTCACCCCGGCGAGCGGCTCCTGCGCCCACGGCCAGCCGAACGCGACGGCGCCTAACAGCTTGCCGTCCACGTATACCGGCGAGCCGCTCATTCCGGCAACGACGCCGGTACCCGCCAGGCGGTCGTCGGCGAGGCGCACGAGCACGGCGCTGCGGTCGGGGCCCGCGGCGTCGAGCGTGCCCATCACCACCACCGGGATCTCGCGCCGCTCCCCGCCCGTCCACTCGGTGACGCAGACGCCCTGCTGTCCTGGCTTGACGGTCGCGGGGTCGAGCCACACGAGCGCGGACGAGAGCGCGAGAGGGAGCAGAAGGGGAACCATAGGGCCTTATGCGGACAGCGCCAGGGCCGCCGCCAGATGGCGCCCGGTGAGCGGGAGCAGGAGCGGGAGCTGGCCGAGCAGCTGGGCGAGTTCCTCCGGGAGGATCGCCTGGGCGGCGTCGGAGAGCGCGTGCGAGGGCTCGGTGTGGACCTCGATCATGAGACCGTCGGCGCCGGCGGCGGCGGCGGCGCGAGCGAGCGGCACCACCTTGTGGCGCTTGCCGGTCCCGTGCGACGGGTCGACGATGATCGGTAGGTGCGAGAGGCGCTGCACGGCCACGATCGCGGCGAGGTCGAGGGTGTTGCGGGTGTGGTCGGCGAACGTCCGGATCCCGCGCTCGCACAGCACGACCTGATAGTTACCCTCCGCCAGCAGGTACTCGGCCGCCATCAGCAACTCCTCCACGGTCGCCGCCATGCCGCGCTTGAGCAGCACGGGCTTGCGCCCGCGCCCGACGGAGCGCAGCAGCGAGTAGTTCTGCATGTTGCGGGCGCCGATCTGGATCATGTCGCAGTACTCGGTCACCAGCTCCAGGGAGCGCTCGTCGAGCGCCTCGGAGACCACCGGCATCGCAACCTCGCGGCCGACGTCGCGCAGAATCGCCAGGCCGGGCTCGCCCAGCCCCTGGAACGCGTACGGCGAGGTGCGCGGCTTGAACGCGCCGCCGCGCAGGACTTGCGCCCCCGCCGAGCGCACGGCGCGGGCGATCGCCAAGGTCTGCTCCGGGGTCTCGACCGAGCAGGGACCGGCGAACACGGCAAAGTTGTCGCCGCCGACCGGGACGCCGCCGACGTCGACGACGCTGTTCTCGGGCTTGGCCTCGCGGCTGACGAGTTTGTACGGGTGCGAGACCGGGATGACCTCGAGCACCCCGGAGAGGCTCTCGAACAGGGCCGGTTCCACCGCGCCCTGGTTGCCGGTGATCCCGATCGCCACCCGCTGCGCGCCCGGGATCGGGTGCGCCTTCAGCCCGAGCGAGATGACCCGCTCGATGACCCGCTCGACTTGTTGGGGGGTGGCCCCAACCGTCATGACAATCAGCATCGTCGCTCCCCCAAGACAGAGGCTATACTAGCCGAGGCAGGGAGGTTGTCAAAGTGAAGAGGGCCGTTCTCTTCGGTGTCATGGGCGTGGTCTTCCTGATCGCGGCGCAGTCGGCGTGGGCCGTCTACGTGTTGATCCTGCGCAACGGCGGCCGCGTCGTCGCCAGGGACAAGTACCAGGTCAAGGGCCCCAACGCGCTGTTCGTGAGCAAGATCGGCACCTACACGTCGATCCCGCTTTCGCAGATCGACGTCGAGGCGACCGACAAGGTCAACAGCCAGGGCCTGGGCGACGCCCAGCTGCTGGCCTGGGTCGACGCCAAGAAGGTGGTGCCTACGCCGACCCCGACGCCTCTCATAACGGCCCTCGGCCACCTCCAGGAGGGATTGGCGGCCAAGATCGGCGACGCGGCGCTCCCGACACCGACCCCAGGCATCACGTTCCGCGATACCCACTACCGCGACCCACAGGTGGAGGAGGCGTTCCAGCAGGGGCTCGAGAGCTACCACCTGTACCTGTACCGCACCAGCCAGGGGACGCAGCCGGCGTACCTGTTCATCGAGATCTCGGTCAACGGCCAGCCCGAGACGCTCAAGGCGCTGATGGCGGTGGCGGAGACGTACGAGCTGCTGGCGAAGAAGGCGCCCGGGCGCCTGCCCGAGCGCGTCGAGGTGCAGATGCTCAACGAGTCGGGGAAGGAGGCCGGCGTGTTCCGGCTCTCGGCCGCCGACGCCGCGGAGCTGGCGACCGGCAAGGTCACCCCCGAGAACTTCTACGTGCAGCACGTGATCTTCTGACGCGGGGGTCGCGTGCGCTCCGCCACGGCCCACCCGCGCGCGCCGGTCCTGCTCGGGGGCGGGATCGCGTGTTTTCTCGTTGTGCTCGGCGGTTGTCACGCGCCGCTGCCTACCCCCGAACTCAGGTACCGGCAGGAGCGCGAGCAGGCGGTGAAGGCCGCGCTGCCCGCTGCCGCCGTGGCGGAGTTCAAGGGCCTTCGGTTCTACCCGTTCAGCCCGGCGTACCGCTTCCAGGCGATGATCGAGCCGGTGGTTCCCCCCGAGCCGCTGACGATCGCCGCCAGCAACGGCGAACAGCGCCCCGCCCACCGCGTCGGCCGGGTGCGGCTCCGTTTTCCGAACGGCGAGGCGGTGCTCTCGATCTACCAGCTCGACGACATGCGCGCCAGTTACCCGGATCACCTGTTCCTGCCGTTTCGGGACGCGGGGGCGGGGAAGCAGACGTACGGCGCGAGCGCCTGCCGGGCGGGGTCGTGAGCCTCGACTTCAACCGCGCCTACAACCCCGACTGCGCCTACGGCATCACCGGCCGCTGCCCGATCACCCCGCCGGAGAACACCGTCAAGTTCGCGATCGAAGCCGGCGAGATGATGCCGCCCGGGCATCACTGAGCCCGCCGCCCCCGTCTGTCGCCTGCGGCGCGAGCGCTAATTCTCTGTGGCGCGGGCGCCCAGCGTCCTGTGGCGCGGGCGCCCTCGCCCGCGCACCTCTATCTTTTGTCTCTTCTTGTCTTCTCTCGGCGCCACCTGCGGCGTCTGCTATAAAGGTCTCTCATGCTCATCGCCACGCTGCTGCTCGCCGCCGCGCCGGTGCTTCCTCCCGTCATCGCCGACCCCCGCGGCGGGGTATCGCGGTGGGCGTTCGTGGGCATCGGTGCGGGTGTCCCGGCCGCGGGCGCCGAAGGCTACCTGCTCGAGCTGCCGCCGCCACCGGCCGCGCCCGGCCAGCGCTGGCTCGAGACGGCCGTAGCGCTCGCTGCGCGCGGGGTGCCGGTGGTTGGCATCGGGCGCGCGGCGCCTCCGGCCGCGCTGCGATCATACCTGGACGGCTTCTGCCTCGAGCCGGCGCCAGATCTTGCGGCGTTGCCCGACCGCCAGGCCCGCCTCGGCGGTCTTCCCCTGGTTGTCACGGCGGACGATGCTGCGGCCGCCGTCGCCGCGCTCGCCGCCGGGGCCGCCGCAGTGCTGGTCGGGCGCCCCGACCCCGCCTGGGAGCACCAGCTAGCGGGGCTGCTTCCCGAGCCGCAGGCGGCACGCGCCGGAGGGCGCGAGCTGGCGACCGCGATGCGGGCCGCCGACCTGGCCACCGTGGTTGGCATCCCCGCCGAGTTCCCGGGCGGTGCAGTGACGCTCCCGGGCGCCTGGTACGGCGCCGCCACGCTTCTGGCCGGTGGCCCGACCCCCCTCCCGCTGCAGCGGCGCGGCAACAGTGTTGTCGCGATGCTGCCGGCGCTGGCGCGGGGCGGCGTACTGGTGGCGGCGCGCCCGGCGGACGCCGGGAGCGCGTTCGAGAAGGTCGAGGTGAGCGGCGAGCGGATGCCGTCCGCGGCCGAGGTGCTGGCGCGCCACCAGCGCGCCGCGGCGCGGCAGGAGCAGCTGGCGCCCCGCTGGCAGGCGGAGCAGCGCCTCCTTGTGCGGGTGTGGGTGGCCGAGTTGTCGCGCAGCTTCGAGGTGACGCTCGCCGGCCCGGCGTTCTGGGAGCGTGGCGTCGGGCGCGACTGGGAGATCACCGGGCCGGCGCTGCTTCGCGCTTACCTTCGCCGACACCCGCCCCGGCGGCGCGGTGCGGCGCGGCACCGCGTTCATCGATGCCGCCACGTTCGGCCTCGTGGAGTTCGACGAGAGCGCCGAGAACCTGCCCGGCGACGTGCGCAGCACGCGCGCCGTCACCGTCTACACCCCGATCCAGCTGGCCGGTGACACGGTGTGGCTCCCGGCGCGGGTGTCCGCGGACGACCTCATGTCGGCGTTCGGCGGCGCCGCGACCGTGCACCGGGAACTGGTGCTGACGGACGTCGTGCTCGACCCCGCCGGCTTCGCGGCCGCCCGCTCGGGCGCGTACGCCCGCAGCCACCGGATGCTGCGCGACACGGCGGCCGGCATCGTGCCGCTCGTCCCCGACGGCAAGGGCGGGCGCGTCCCCGGCGGCGCGGCCCGGGCTTCGCAGCGCTTCCTGATCGCGGGCGTCGCCTACGACCCGGGCCTGACCTACCCGGTGCCGTTCGGCGGCCTGCAGATCCAGGATTTCAATTTCCGTGGCAAGGGGGAGCAGTTCAGGCTGCTCGCGGCCGGGGTCGTCAACGACGCCGCCTGGTCGGCCCGGCGCGGCAGCGCGGAGCTCTCGCTGCGCGCGTTCGTCCAGCTGCTCCCGTTCTCCAACACTCGCTATCGGGGAGGGCGCGAGCAGGAGGGCGAGGCGGTCAAGACGCAGCGGCAGAGCTTCGGCGCCGGGGTCGCGACCTCGCTGGGCGCCGTCCGCATCGGCTTGGACCTCGGGGTCAACCGCTGGGACTTCTCCCGCGACGACACGGCGTCCGCGAGCTTCGTGCGCCCGTCCGACACGTTCGAGGGGGTGGCGAAGCTGCAGGCGGAGGCCGCGCTCGGCCCCACGACCGTCAGCCTCACCGGCGAGGCGGGGTGGCGGCAGCGGTGGCGAGCGTGGGGCCTCAACGGAGGCGAGACGCCGCGGCCCAACTGGCAGCGGGCGCGCCTCCTCGTGGTGTACGAGAAGGCGCTCTTCCCTCTCGCCAAGCTGCACCTCGACGCGGAAGCGTGGGCCGGGCACGACCTCGACCGGTTCTCCGCGCCGGCGCCGTCGCGCTTCGGCGGCGTCCACATCCGCGGCATCGCGTCGGACCGCGTGCTCCCCGAGCGCCTCGGCGTGCTGCGGGCGTCGCTGTCGCTGCCGCTGTCGCCGACGGTGCGCGGCGAAGCCGGTGTGGACGCGGGCTGGGTGCGCGACATCGACGGCGTTTACCGCGCCCGCCCGCTCTCCGGCGCCGGGTTCGGCCTGACGGTGCCGGGACCGTGGGGGACGCTGGTGCAGGGGAGCGTCGGGTTCCCGATCGCCACCCCCGGTCCCCGCCGCCCGACGCTGGAGCTCTTCATCCTCCGTCCCCTCGCTCGCCACTAGGGCGCCGCCGATAGCGGACCACTATCCGGGCGGGGGGTCCCGCGGCCGCTCCACCGCCCGCCCGGCCGCTCTAGACCCCCCGATCCCCCCGGCGAGCCGCGGCGGAGCCGCGTCTCGCAAGGCGTTGCCCTTCGGCGGCTCGCGTGCTCATGTGGCCTCCGGCCACACTCCGTCGCGTCCGCCTCGGGCGCCTTGCCAGGGGCCGGGCATCACACTTTGTTTGGTGTTCGGCAGCGCTGGTTTGCCGGCCGAGCGATATGGGTACCTCCTCGTCAGGCCGCCGGCAGCAAAGTGTGATCACCGGCCCCTACCACTTTCGGCGGCGCGGCTACACGCCCCAAGTGGCGAGGGCCTGCCTGCCGGTTGAATGTTCGTCTTCGAGGGAGGCGCGAGAGGCCGCGCGGCCTGCGGCCGGCGCGGCCGGCTCTTCCTAGAGCAGCGCGCTCGGCTCGACTATCGACGCGCAGCCTGGATTGCGACGGGGAGCGGAGGCGAGACCGCGCACACATAGCCGGCAATCTGGTCGACGACCTGGACTCGCTTTTGTCTGACTTCGTCCTCCGCAAGCGGTCAGCAGGCACCGACGTTCGGTCCACCTGCCTGCGCCCGATGCCGGTCCCGTCTGCCGATGTCGTTAACCGCCTGCCGCGCATTCCCACCCGCCTCCCCGAGTGATCGGCGGAACCGCGGTGAGCTCGGATTAAACGAACACTACACTGCTACACATTGACAACGAACGCTCTGAATACTAACGTAATGATGACCGGCTTCGGTCAGAGATGTTCGAAGGTGGGAGGAAGACATGCCGATCACTCACGAGCAACTCGCTAGACGCATCCGCCAGGCGCGTGAGGCAGCTGGTTTCACACAAGACGACGTCGCGCGCTCGCTCGGTATGTCGCGCCCTGCGGTGGTGCAGATCGAGGCCGGGAATCGCAAGGTTTCGAGCATCGAGCTGGCAACCTTGGCGCGGCTGTTCGGTCGGCCGATGCACGACTTCTTCGACGAGACGTTCGAGCGCGATGGGGTGGCGCAAGTGTGGCGGGCGCTGCCCGAGGCGCGGCAGGATCCCGAGACGCAGGCCGGAATGAGCCGCGGCATCGAGGTGGTGAACGCGATCCTGAGCCTGGAGTCGATCCTCGGCCTCGAGCGCATGGGACCACGCTTGCCGCAGTACTCGCTCACCAAGCCTGCCACGACGTGGGAAGCGGTGACGCAGGGCGCCGAGCTTGCAGAGAGCGAGCGCCAGCGGTTGCGGCTCGGCGTGGACCCGATCGACGACCCCGCGGCGGTGCTCCAGAGCGAGGGTGTCCTGGTGCTCGGGCTCAAACTCCCCGCAGGAGTTTCCGGCCTGACGTTTGTTGCGAAACGAGCGGTGACCTGCGCGATCAACACAGGCGACGCCACGACGCGGCAGCGCTTCTCGCTGGCTCATGAGTACTGCCATGCGCTTGCAGATGTGGCCGCATCCCCCGGGATCGTGAGCCGTGAAGCGCAGCGCAAGGACCCCGTCGAGGTGCGCGCGGACGCGTTCGCGGCCGCGTTCCTGATGCCGGCCGAGGGCGTGCGAGGTTTCCTGGCGCGGATGGGCAAGGGCCAGCGCAGCCGGGTTTCGGCGGGGGGCGAGGTTCGTGAAGCCGAGGGCGCCTACGAGACCCGCCGCACCACCCGGGCGCGAGAGATCGACATCTGGGATGTGACGCGCCTCGCCAACTACTTCGGGGCTAGCCGAGCCTCGGTGATCTGGCGGCTGTTCAACCTGCGCCTGATCAGCGCCCAGCGAAGGGAGCGGTTCTTCGAAGAGGAAGTGAAGGGCTATGGCACGCAACTGGCGGGCTTCGTCGGCGGCCTCGATGCCGAGTTGAAGCCGCCGGAGAGGCCGCGCCTGCCACCTGCAGAGCAGCGCCTGTTTTCGTTGGCGCTCGACGCGGCGGCGGCTGACGAGATCTCTCGCCAGAAGCTTGTCGAGCTACTCAAGCTGGCCGGGCTGGTGGAGGATGAGATCTACGAGATCCCACTGGCACAGCGGCGGCACGAGTAGGCGGGCGCGGGGACACGGCGGTGGATCGGGAGTTCGTTCCCCTCGTCCTGGATGCCAACGTGATCATCGATCTCGTGAAGCTCGGAGTTTTGCACGATGTTGCCCGGGTTGCGCGCTATTCATTTCTGGTGGTTGAGGAGGTGATGGACGAGGTGCGGCGACCAGAGCAGGCTCGAGCGCTACAGGAAGCGATCGCTACCGGCATTGTTGTGGCGACGGCTTTGCAATCATTAGAAGAAGAAGCACTCCTTGCGAGCCTCAAGGAAAGTTTGGGTGCTGGCGAAGCGGCGTGCCTTGCCGTGGCGCATCACCGAAAGTTCCTGGTGGCGTCCGACGAGACGCAGCGGAAGTTCATGCGGGAGGTGAGGCGCCTCATCGGTGAGGACAACCTCGTGCGCTCGGCGACGCTGCTTGCCAAGGTGGGCGGAAAGGAGCTTGAGTGTCTGGAGCGGCTCGACGGCGCTGTGGCGGCACTGGCGGCGACAGCAGCGAACCCGCGCGACCGGGAGGAAGTCGCACATCTGGAGCGCGTCGTTGGGCGGGTTCGGAATCTCCTCCGAGGACCCGCAAACGCATGAGGCCCGACAATCGCTTGCGGCGCCCGCCTTGAACTCAGCGCCCGCAGCCGTATCGTGGCGGAAGGGTTTGAGAGCGACTGTGCGGGTGGTCACTGATGACCGCGAGCGCGACGGCAGGGTTGCGCGATGCCTCGATGGGATGGTGGGGGTCACCGTTGAGGTGCGGCGGCTCGCCCTGGGGGACTACCTGATCGATGAGAGGCTCCTGGTTGAGCGCAAGACCGTGAGCGACTTTGCCGCTTCGGTCTGCGACGGGAGGTTGTTCCGTCAGGCACGCCGACTTGCGGCGCACCGCAGCCAACAGGTGTGTGTCGTCATCGAGGGTACGTCACGCGAGGCGGAGCGTATGGGTGTCTCGCGCGAAGCCATGCAGGGAGCGGTGATCTCGCTGACGCTGGTGTTCGGGGTGCCGTTGCTGCGATCTCGCGATGCGGAAGAAACAGCCCGGCTCTTAGTGTACGCCGGAGGGCAAATGGCGCGAGCGGCGACGGGTTTGCCCCACCGGGCCGGGCGCAAGAGTAGTGGGCGCGAGAGAACTCGCATAGAGATGTTGCAGGCAATCCCGGGGATCGGCCCATCGCGTGCGCGTGCGCTGCTTGTACGTTTTGGAGGAATTCCTGCGCTCGTCTCGGCCTCGCTGGACGAAATCGCCAAGGTTGACGGCATTGGCCGGGTGATGGCTGCTCGGGTCCAGGGGGTCGTCGGCGACAGCGGTGCAGGACTCGGCGTCGCTCTTACACCGTAACGAGGAGGATGCCGGCGATGGCCAGGGCCGAGGCGAGCAACTTGCGGCGGGTGAACGGCTCGTGGAGGAAGACGGCGGCGAGGATCAGGACGTAGACGGTGCTCGACTGGTTGAGGATCGCGGCGATGCCGACCTTGGTGTACTTCATGCCGGCGATCCAGAAGATGAGAGCGAGGTAGGAGCCGAACACGGCCGCGGGGAGCGACACCCGCCAGGTGGGCGACGGGCGGAAGACGCTCAGGTACTCCCGCCGTCGCGGCGAGAGCAGCGCGATCGGGCCCATCACGGCGAGACAGCCGATCTGCCGCATCGCGGTGGCCCACAGCACCGGCGAGTGGTCGAGCACGGGTTTGGCGATGACGATGCCGAGCGCCAGCGCGACCATGGCGAGCACGCCCCAGAGCATGCCCAGCGCGAGCTGGCGCGCGGGGACGCCGTGGGGCGGCGCGTGGCCGGACGCGGCGAGGACGCCGGTGACGACCAGGGCCATGCCCAGGAGCTGGAGCGCCGAGAGGCGCTCGCCCAGCAGCACGGTGGCGAAGAGCACGGTCAGCGGCGCGTACAGGCAGTCGATGATGGCGGAGATGCCGGCGCCGACCGCGTTCAGGCTCATGTGGAACAGGGTGTCGGAAGTGGCGATCGCGATGATCCCGCTGGCGAACAGGATCAGGATGTCGGTGGCCGATCCCTGCTCCCACCGCGCCTCCCCGGCCACCACCACCGTTGGCAGGAGGAGGGCGGTCGAGACCACCACACGGAACAGGTTCAAGGCGAACGGCGAGACCGTCTCTCCCGAACGCTTCAGGAGGATGACGGCCACCGCCCAGACCACGGCGGTCAGCAGCGCGAAGAACTCACCCATGGGTCGTCCACCTGTTCACGGCCGCGCCAGAGTACCCGATGCGAAGGCCGGCGGGCGCCGCCCCCTTCATGGGGTAGCGGCGGGGGTGCCCTCGTACATCCACGCGTGCTTCGCCCCGTACCCCGAGGCGTCGAGGCGGCGGCGCAGGGCACGCGCCAGCTTCGGGTCGGTGATCGCGCGGAAGACGGCGGGGTTGAGCTTCACCGCCTGTTCGAGGCGCCTCATGCCGGCATCCTCGTCGCCGGCCGCGAGCAGCGCCATGCCGAGGTCGAAGCGTATCTCGGGGCGGTCGGCGAGGGCGAGCGCGCGGCCGAAGCTCGCGAGCGCCGCGCGGGTGTCGCCCGCCTCGAACGCGACGTTGCCGAGGATCACGTCGGCCTCCCATGAGTACGGCCGCCAGAACGCCCAGCGCCGGAGGTTGGCGAACGCGGCGCGCGCCAGCTCGGTCTTGACCGGCGAGCGCGCCGGCGCCGCGCGCAGCGTGCTCACCAGCACCTTGGCCTGCTCGAACGCGGTGCCGGCGCGGTACCGTTGCCACGCCACCGCGAGCATGGCCCCGGCGAGGATCCCAACCGCCAGCAGCCGCGCCCGCTCCCGCCACCCCGCCGTCGTGGGCGGAGGCGGCAGCGCCGGCAGCGCCAGCGCCGCCAGCACCGCCCACTGGGCGGCGTCCGCGGCGAGGTGGAGCGGGAACTCGGCCAGCATCACGACCAGCGCCGCGGCGGCCAGCGGTACGGGGTCGAAGAGGCCGCCGGTGCGCGTCCGCCGCCGAAACGCGAAGGCGACACCGGCGGCGGCGAGCGCGACGCCGAGGAGACCAGTCTCGGCGGCGTACTGCAGCAGGTCGTTGTGGGTCTCACCGAAGCCGGTCACCAGGCCGAGGACCCGGCCGCGGTCAGCAAGGGTCTCCGGACTCTGAAAGCGGAACGAGTTGGCTTCGAACAGGCCGTAACCGACGCCGGTCAAGGGCCGCGCGGCGAGCATCGAGCCGGCAGCCGCAAACGCCGCACCGCGGAAGCTGGCGAGCTGGATCAGACCGCCGCTCTTGACCTCCGAGACCGCCGTGCGCATCCGCCCGGCGAGCGGCGTCACGAGGAAGACCAGGACAGCCGCCGCAGTCACGCCAGCCACGACGGGGAGGCGCCAGCGCCTCGAGGTCACGCGCCAGGCGATCACGAGCCCGCCGGCGGCGAGCGCCAGCGCACCGGTGATCGTACGGGTGCCGAGCACGACGCCGGCGAGCAGCACCGCGGCCCCGGTCCACGCCAGCCGCCGCCTGCGGGTCGAGATCGCCCGCTGGGCGGCGAGCAGCGCGGGCAGCGCGAGGAACGTCGCCACGTCGGCGGGGTTGCCGAGCGTCCCGATCCAGGCGTAGCGGCCGACCATGGCGCCGAACTGGCTGAAGGCCTCGGGCTGCCACGACGGCCGCAAGAAGAGGAGGACCAGCACGGCCTCGACCGCCCCGGCCCAGACCACGAGGCGCACGAGCGAGCGGCGCCGTTCGTCGGAAAGCTGGCGCACGGCCCCCCACCCCAGCGCCGCGAGCGCCAGCGGTGCGAGGTTGGCGAGGGCGCGCCCCGGCTCCGGGCAGGCGAGGGCACTGACGGCGCCACCGGCGAGCACGCCGGCCCACGGCGCCCACCACCAGTCTCGCCACGCGGGGCCGCCCAGGTTGCCGACCGCGAACACCACCGCCAGCACCCCCCAGCACGCCAACGCCAGCTCGCTCTTCGGTTCGCGGAATATGTCGAGCGCGCGGCTGTCGAACACGAGCGGGAGGGCGACGACCAGCGCCGCCGAGGCCAGGTAGGCGAGCATCGCCAGGAGGCGGGCGGTGGGGGCCGGTTCGGGATGGGCGGGGCGCGCGCGGCCCACGGCTACTCCTCCAGGCGCACCGACACGATGCGCGACACGCCGGACTCCTCCATGGTGACGCCGTAGAGCACGTCGGCGTGCGCCATGGTGCGGCGGTTGTGGGTGATGAGCAGGAACTGGGTGCCGCCGCTCATCTCGCGCAGCAGGCCCGCGAGGCGCTCGACGTTGGCGTCGTCGAGCGGCGCGTCCACCTCGTCGAGGAGGCAGAACGGCGCCGGCCGGATGCGGAACAGCGCCAGCAGCAGGGCGACCGCCGCCAGCGCCTTCTCGCCGCCGGAGAGCAGCAGCACCGACTGCGCGTGCTTGCCGGGCGGCCGCACGCGGATCTCGATCCCGCTCTCGAGCGGCGCGTCCGGGTCGGACAGCTCGGCCTTCGCCTCGCCCCCGCCGAACAGGCGGCGGAAGACGTCGTCGAACGCGACGTTGACCTCGGCGAGGGTCGCGAGGAAGCGTTCGGCGCAGGTGGCGTCGAGTTCCTTGACCGTTCGACCGGCCCGAGCGCTTCGAGCTCCGTCGCGAGCGCCTGCTCGCGCGTCTCGAGATCGGGGACGGCGTCGAGGGGCGGCGGCTCCGGGAGTTCGGCCTGACCGACCAGGGTGAGCGCGATCGCCTCCTCGAGGCGCTCGCGCGCCCCGCTGGCCTCCGCGAGCGCGAGGCGCGCGGCGTGCGCCGTGTCGCGGGCCGCGAGGTGCGCGGTCCGGCGCTGCTCCGCCTCGAGGGCGGCGGCATCGACCCGCATCCGGACCGCCTCGACGTCCGCGGCGAACCTCTCAACCTCCCGGTGGGAGGCGTTCCGCCGCGCGAGCAACTCCTCGAGCTCGGCGCGCGCTGCGGCGGCGGCGTTGCCGGCCGCGCCGGCGCGCTCGGCCTGTGCGCGCGCGTCCTCGCGCGCCGTCGCCTCGCGCCGCTGCAGCTCCTGCAGCTCGTTGCGGTGGCGGTCGAGGTCGCGCCGCGCCGCGGTCAGGCGCTCGCGCGCCACCGCCTCGGCGCCGCGGACGCGCTCGGCTTCAGCTCTCGCCGCGGCGCCCACCTCGCGGGCGCGGTCGGCGTCGCGGGCGAGAGCATCCACCTCGGCTTCCATCTCGGTGGCGCGCCTGCCGAGGCGCTCGACCTCTTCGCGGGCCACGGCCAGCCGTCCGGCCAGCGCGGCGCTCTCCTCGGCGAGGCGGGCGAGCTCGGCGGCGAGCGCTTCCAACTCGCGCTCGAGGCGCTCGCGCTCACGGTGGAGCGACGCGCGAGCGGAGGAGGCGGCGGCAAGCGCTTCGGCGGCGGCCTGAGCGGCCGCGTCACGCTCGGCAAGCGCCGGCCCGAGCTCGGCAAGCTGGCGCCGCACCTGCTCGAGGGCGGCCTCCGTCTCCTCTTCCCGAGCGGCAGCCGCGGCTTCGGTGGCCGTGACCTCGCGCTCGCGCAGCCTCAGTTCGAGGGTGCCGGGGGCGGTGGCGCGCATCCCGGGAAGCTCGATCAGCGCACCGCGCCGGCGGCCGCCGCCGGGGAGCAGCACCACGAGGTCGGGGTCTCGGCCCGCGAGTTCCCGGGCATGGCCGAGGTCGCGCGCGACGTCCGCGCGCGGCAGCGCGGCGGACAGCCATCCGAGGTGCTCGGGCGCGGCGCCGCCCTGTGCGAGCAGCGGTGACGGGCGGCCGGCGAGGGTGCGGTCGGCCACTACGATCGCGAGCTTCCCCTCGATCTTCGGCGCCTGGGCGACGAGCTGCGCGGCGGTTTCCTCGTCGGCGCAGACGGGGAGGTTCAGCAGCTCGCCGTACGCGCGGTCGAGGAGCTTGGCGGTCTCGGGCGCCGGCGCCAGGAAATCCGCGACGGTTCCGAGGAGTCTCTCCGCCGGCAGCGCACGGGCGAGGGCGGCCGGCAGCGCGCGCGCCTCGGCGAGGAGGCGCGCCAGGCCCTCGCGCTCGTGGCGCGCCTGCCAGCGCTCGTGGCCGGCGCGGTCGCGCGCGGCGGCCAGTTCGGACGAGCGCGCGGCCAGCGCCTCCTGCCGGGCCCGCAACTCCTGGCGCTCGGTTTCGAGCGTACGTGCCGCCGCCGCGGCGGCGCTCTCCTTGGCAGCGGCCTCCCGCTCGCCGCCCGCAGTCTGGGCGAGGTGGGCCGAGAGCCGCTCGTGCTCGGCCCCGAGGCGCGTGCTCTGGTAGGCGTCCTGCTCGAGCTCGACCTCGAGCCGGTGCGAGCGGTTCTTCGCCTCGGAGGCCGCGGCGACGGCTGCGAGCAGGGTCCGGCGTGCCTCCTCGGCCTGGGCGCCGGCGGCGCGTGCCGCCGCCTCGGTGGTCTCGGCCGCTGCCGCGGCATCCTTTGCCTGGCGCTCGTGCCCGGCGAGGGTGCCCTCGGCGCCTGCGAGCGCAGCGGCGAGCGCAGACCCCTGTTGGGCGAGGGTCCGCGCGGCGGCGGCGAGGCGGTCGGCCTCGACGACCGCGGCCTCGCGCCGGGCGGACGCGTCGGCGGTTTCGCGCCGGGCCGCCTCTTCCTCCGCCTCGCGCCGTTGCGACAGGGCGTCGCTCCTGGCTTCCTGGTCGCGGGCGGCGGTGAGGCGCTCCTGCCCCCCGTCGAGGTCGCGGCGCAGCGCGGCGAGGGCGGCGTCGGCGCTGGCGAGCGTGGCCGCGGCCTCGGCCTCGGCGAGGCCGGCCGCCGTCAGCGCCTGCTGGCTCACCTCGACCGCCGCGAGGAGCACCGCGCGCCGGCCGGCGAACAGAGCGGCGCGCACCTCGGCGAGCGCCGTGCGCAGCTCGCGGTGCTTCTCGGCGCGGCGGGCCTGGCGGCGCGCCTGCTCGAGCGCGCGCCTGACCTCGGCCGCCACGTCGGCCAGGCGCAGGAGGTTGGCGCTGGTCTCGGCGAGCTTGAGCTCGGCCTCGTGGCGGCGCGCGCGGAACTTCGTGATTCCGGCGGCCTCCTCGAACAGCGACCGCCGCTCGGTCGCCTTGACCGACAGCACCTGGCCGATGCGCCCCTGCTCGATGATCGCGTAGGCGCGGGTGCCGAGCCCCGCGTCCATCAGCTCGTCCATCACGTCCTTCAGACGGACGCGGCGTCCCTGCATGCGGTACTCGGAGGTGCCGTCGCGCATGACCCGCCGCGCGACCGCAAGCCGCCCGTCGGTTTCCGGCCAGCGGCCGTCGGGCGACGCCAGCGTCAGCGTCACCTCGGCGGCGCCGAGGGCGGGGCGGCTCGGGGCGCCGGCGAAGATGACGTCCGCCATGTTCTGCGAGCGCAGCAACCGCGCGGACTGCTCGCCCAGCACCCAGGCGATCGAGTCGGAGATGTTCGACTTGCCGGAGCCGTTGGGGCCGACGATGGCGATGATCGCGCCCGGGAACGACAGCTCCACCCTGGCCGCGAACGACTTGAACCCCTCCAGGGTGAGCGAGGCGAGACGAACCGATCCCATCGTCGAACGCGAGATGGTACCACCGATCCAGGTCGGGAACGGCTCGACGACCGACCGGCCGCCCGCTCGCCAAGGCGCTATCGCGTACGCCTCGCCCAGCGGCCCGCGACGGCGGCGCCGCAATCCGGGCAGGCGCCGGCCGGGGTGATGCGCTTCTGCAGCACCGTGAAGCCGGACCGCCGCACCAGGGTCGCGCCGCACGAGGGGCAGCCGGTGTCCTCGAGGCCGTCGGCGCGGCCGGGGATGTTGCCGGCGTACACGTAGTGCAACCCGGCCTCGCGCCCGATCTCGGCGGCGGTCACGATCGTCGCGACCGGGGTCGCCGGGACGTCGGCCATCTTATAGTCGGGGTGGAAGGCGGTCACGTGCCAGGGAATGTCGGCCGAGACCCCGGCGAGGAAGCCAGCGATCGAGGCGAGTTCCGCAGGGGAGTCGTTGAGTCCCGGCACGATCAGCGTGACGACCTCGACCCAGATCGAGCGGGCGACGAGGCCGGCGATCGTGTCGAGCACCGCCTGCAGCTTGCCGCCGAGCGACGCGTACGTCGCGGGCGAGAACGCCTTGAGGTCCACCTTGCAGGCGTCGAGGACCGGCGCCAGGTAGTCGAGCACCTCGGGGGTGGCGTGGCCGTTGGACACGAACGCCGTCACGAGGCCCGCCCGCCGCGCCTGCGCGAAGACGTCGTGCGCCCACTCGGCGGTGATCAGAGGCTCGTTGTAGGTCGAGGCGATGACCTCGCATCGCCGCTCGACCGCCGCGGCGACCAGCGCCTCGGGAGTGACCGGCTCGGTGGAGTCGTCGGCGCGAGGGTCGCGCAGCGCCTGTGAGGTGAACCAGTTCTGGCAGTAGGCACAGTGCAGGTCGCAGCCGAGCATCCCGAACGACAGCGCGCGCCCCCCCGGGAGCAGGTGGAAGAACGGTTTCTTCTCGACCGGGTCGATCGCGACGCCGGCGGCGTACCCCCAGGGGACCAGGAGCGCGTCCCCGGCGCGGCCGCGCACGAGGCAGACGCCGCGGGCGCCGTCGGCGAGCTTGCAGCGGTGCGCACACGCCACGCACACGAGCTTGCCCGACGGGTGAGGCAAGGCAAGCTCACCGCGGGCGGCCGTAAAGGCATCCAGCCGCGTCTCCACGTCACCAATGTGCGCCGGCGGCTTGACGCTGGCAAGCCCCGGCCCGAGAATCAGGTGAGCCGTCGAAGGTGGCGATGAGCGGAAATGGCGAGGGCGTTCGTGCGGTGCCCCATGCCCCGCGAGGGGTGAGGGGCAGCGTCCGCGTGCCGCCGTCGAAGAGTCTGACGCAGCGAGCGCTGGTGGCCGCGGCGCTGGCCGGGTCGGGCTCGGCGGTGCGCTCGCCCCTCGACGCCGAGGACCCTCGGCTGCTCTTCACCGGCCTGCGGCAAGCCGGATTTCGGCTCGAGTGCACCGGCGCCCGTTTCCTGCTCGCCCAGCTCGCGGGGCTTCCCGGCCGGTGGGTGCTCGACGGCTCCGCGCGCCTGCGCGAGCGCCCGCTGGCGCCGTTGGCGGCGGCGCTGGCGCAACTCGGCGCCCGGATCGAGCCCGTGCGGGGGCCGGCGCTGGCCCTGCCGCTCGTGGTAGCCGGCCGGACGCTGGCGGGAGGCGAGGTGGCGCTCGACGCGTCCTCCTCCAGCCAGTTCGTCTCGGCGCTCCTGCTGCTCGGGGCGTCGCTGCCGGCTGGCCTCGTGGTGCGGCTGCCGGCCCCGCCGCCGTCGCGGCCGTACCTCGAACTCACGGCGGAGGTGCTGGAGAACTTTGGCGCCCACGTTGTGGAGGATCCGTCCGGCACGGTGTTCGCGGTGCGCGGCGGCGGTCTCGCCGCGGCCGAGATCACCGTCGAAGGGGACTGGTCGGCGGCGGCGTTCCCCCTCGCGGCCGTCGCGGCGGCCGGGGGCGAGGTCGAGGTCGCCGGGGTGCGGCGCACGAGCCGCCAGGGGGACGCGGCCGTGCTCGGGATCCTCGAACGGGCCGGGTGCCGCGCCGCCGCGTCGGCCGAGGGCGTCGTCCTCACCGGTCCCGCGACCGGGCCGGTGACCGCCGACCTGCGCGACAGCCCGGACCTGTTCCCCGCGCTCGCCGTCGTCGTCGCGACGGTCGGCGGGCGCCTCGACGGTCTGCAGGGACTCGCGGGCAAAGAGAGCGACCGGCTGGCGGTGATGGCGCGCCACCTCGCGACGCTGGGGTTCGCCGTCGAGACCGGCGATGGGTGGTTCGCCGCCCCCGGCGGCCGCCCGCGCCCGGCGTTTCCTCCCGCTCCGCTCGACCCCGTGGCGGACCACAGGATCGCGATGGCGCTGGCGGTGGCGGGGTGCGTCGTCCCGGGTGTCACCGTCCTCGACCCTGGGTGCGTTGCCAAGTCGTGGCCGGAGTTCTGGCGCGCGTGGGAGGCCCTGGCCGCGGAGGGGGCGTGAGCGTGCGCGCACCGGGCGCCGCGGCGCTGGCGCGCCTGCTGGCGTGGGACGCCGCATGTCTCCCCGACGTGGCCGATCCCGGTGGCGAACGCGACGCCGTGTCCGTGCGCTGCAACGCCCGCGGCGCCGAGCTGGCCGCCGTGGCGCGGTGGCCGCGCGGCCAGCGCGCGGCCGTTGCGGTGCAGGTGATCACGGCGGCCGCGTTCCTCTTCGAGCGTGGGTGGTACCCGTCCCGCGGGCTCTTGCGCGGCGGGCGGGTCGAGCGCGGCGCATCGGGGCCGTGGTACCGCCTGGCGCGGCTCCCGCGCCGGCGCCTGGACGACGCCGGCCTCGAGCGCCACCTCCGCCTGGCGCTCGCGAGCGAAGCCACACTGCTCGTCCCGGCCGTCCTCCCCCTCCTGTGCCGGCTGCTGCCGGAAATGGGCGACGAGCTGGAGGGTGCGGCCCGTGTGCGGCCTGTCTGGGAGGTGACCGCCGGCTGGCTCGGCGTGCTCATCGGGAACGGCAAGCGCCCCGGCTCCGCGCTGGCCCATCCCGCGGGATCGGGCCGTGCGCTGTGGGCGCTCCGATACGAGGTCCCAACCGGCGGCGTTTGTTGGGTCGAGGACGAGGCCCTTCTCCCCCAGCTGGCGGCGGCGGTCCGGCTCGCCGCGCTCGGCCGCAACGTGGCGGTCGCCGCCGGCGCGCTCGACGAGGCCGACGTAACGCGCGCCCAGGCGCACGCGGCCGCCTCGGGGCGCGACGCGGTCGTGCTCACGACCTTGCCCCTGCCGGGCGTCGCACCGGTCGAGCTTGCGGCCGGGACCGAATCGGTTTGGGTCGTCGCGCCGCGGCCGGATCTCGCCCACGCCCATGCGGTGGCCGCCCGCGAGGGCCGGCCAGGCGTAGCGCGTCTCGTGGCCGAAGCGGGGGCGGCCAACGGCTTCGCGCGTCCGCCGCGCCTGCTGGAGGCACTCCGGGCGCGCGCCGGTCTCGCGTCGGGGCCGGCGCGGGCCGCGCTGGGCTGGCTTGCGAGCGCCCCGGTCGGTCTTTCCGCCGAGGAGCTCGGCGCGCTCGCGGCGGAGGCCACCCTCGGTCTCGCGGAACTCAAGCGTCTGGGTCTGGCGTATGAGCGCCGCGGGGTCTGGCGGGCGCCGTCGGCGTCGGCCGCTCCGGCCCCGGAGCGGCTGACGGCGATGGCCCAGCGGCTCCCCGCCACCAGCCCGGCCGGGCTCGTGGCGCGGGCTGTCGCCGGGGAGTGGGAGCCCGCGGCGGCGTGGTGCGAGGAGCGCCTCGAGCGCGGCGCCTTCGCCGAGGCTTGGGCCGTCGCATCGGCGGCCACCGCGGCCGCACCACCCCGGCTCGTTGCCGCGGAGGCGGCGCTCGGTCTTGGCCGTCTCGCCGAGGCCGAGGCGTCGCTGGAGGCGGTCCCGGCGGCGGAGCGCGAGACGCGTTGGCACGCTCTTGCCGCCTGGTGGGCCGAGGAGGCGAGCGCGAGCGAGCGAGCGGGGGTCGAACTCGTCGCGGCGACCGGAGAGCTGCCCGGACGTTTGTCGGCGCGATGCGAGCTGGTGGCGGCACACGCGGCCCGCCGGCGGGGCGACCGCCCGGCGCAACGGCGGCACCTCGAACGCGCCGCCGCCTGCACCGTGCCCCCGCTTCCGGAGGTCGAGATCGAGCTTGCCGCGTGGCAGGGAGCCTCCGGCCTGCGGGCGCTCGCCCACCGCAGGGAACCGCGCTGGCGCGGCGACGGCGCGGCCCGCCTGCTGCACGTGACGAGTTCGGCGGCGCTCGACCGCGGCTGCCGGCCCGCCGCGATGACCGGCCTGCGCGCGGCGTTGCGGGTTGCGAGCGGCGAGAACCCGCACCTGCTCGGCGAGATCCACGCCGACCTTGCGTGCGCGGCGATCCTCGCCGAGCAGCCCGGCGTCGCGGACCGCCATCTGGTCCTGGCCGAGGGCCTGCTGGAACGTTGCGGCTCCCGGCGCGCGGCCACGGTGGTGCGGGCCAACCGAGCGGTGCTGGCCGACGACCGTCTCGACTGGCGCCGCTCCCGCGAGCTGACGCTCGCCGGTCGCCGGCTGCGCGGCGAGGTGGATGACGCCGGGACGTGGTTGTTCGAGCTGGAGCTGGCCCGTGCCGACCTGGCTCGGGGCGACACCGCCGCGGTCCGAGACCAGATGGCTCGCCTCGCCGGAGGGGTCGCGCAGTTCCCCGATGACCCGTTCCTGCAACAGGCGTTCGCCGGCCTCGCGGCGCACCTCGCGCTTGCCCTCGGCGACCTTGCCGGCGCCGTGTCGTCGGCGTCGGCTGCCGAGGCCGGCGAACGGGGCCTCGTCCTCGCGGTCGCGGCGGCGGACCTCGGCAACGAGCCGCCGGCCGCACTGGCCCGGCGCTGGGGGATGGCGGTGACGGCGCAGCTCCTCGCCGCCTGGCGCCGGGAGGACGAGACCGGCGCGCTCGCGTCGTTGGAGCGAGCGCTCGAACACTGGCCGCGGGAGGCCGGCGTCGGGCTCGCCCGCTTCACGGCACTGCTGGCGCGGCGCGGCGAGCGGCTGGGCGCGGCGTGGGACGACGTCGTGCAGCGCGCCGAGGAGGTGTTGGGACAGGCCGACCTCGACGGGTGGGCACGGGTGCTCCGCGGCGCCTGCGGCCCCGATCCGGCCCGGGTGGTGCGGGCGCTGGACGGGATCGTCAACGCGGGGACGGACGCCTGCCACCCGGCGCGATTGGAGGCGTTGGCGCGAGCCCTCGACCTCGGCTTCCTGGAAGTCGAGCGTGGCGGCGCCGTCCTCGGTCGGTGGGGTGAACCGCAGGGCCCGCGCTTCACGGTCGAGGCCGGCGGGGCGGCAGTGCGCGCCGGCGGTGTCAGGCGGCCACTGGCTGATGCGGCGCTGGGCATGGTGGCGCGCTGCGCCGGGGGCGCCGCCGGCAGCCTCGCCGCGGTCAGCGGCCGGGCCACCGGCGCGTTGCTGGGGGAGAGCCGCGCCCTGGCCGTCGTGCGGGAGGAGGTGGCGCGCTGGGGCCCGCTCCCGCTCACGGTCCTGATCGTCGGCGAGCCGGGGACCGGGAAGGAACTGGTGGCGCGCGAGCTGCACCGCTCGAGCGGGCGGCGCGGGGCGTTCGTCCCGGTCAACTGCGCCGGAATTCCCTCCGCCTTGCTCGAGGCGGAGCTGTTCGGCGTGACCCGCGGGGCATTTACCGGCGCCGACCGCGACCGCGAGGGCCTCGTCGAAGCCGCTGAAGGCGGCACGCTCTTCCTCGACGAGGTGGGCGAGCTTCCCCTCGAGCTGCAGGGCAAGCTCCTGCGCCTGCTGCAGGAACGCGAGGTGCGGCGGGTCGGCGCCACGCGCGCCCGCACGGTGGACGTCCGCTTCGTCGCCGCCACGAACCGCGACCTCAAGGGCGCGGCCGCGGCCGGGGCGTTCCGGCAGGACCTCTACTACCGGCTGGCGGTGGCGGTGATCGAAGTGCCGCCGCTGCGCGTGCGGCCGGCGGACATCGCGGAACTGGCGTGCCACTTCGCCGGCCGGTTTGCCGCCATGCTCGGCCGCCCCGGCGTTCGTCTGGCGCCGGCGGCCGTGGAACTCCTGTGCGGCGCCTCCTGGCCCGGCAACGTGCGCGAGCTGGAGTCGGCGGTCGCGCGCGCGGTCGCCGCGGGACGCCCCGGCGAGGTCCTCGGGCCCGACCGCTTCCCCGGCCTCACCCCGGCACCGGCCGGCGACGGGCCTCTGCCGGGTTGGCCGGCGGCGCTGGCGTCGTTCCGGCGGACCTACTTCACGGCGATTCTGCGGGAGTCGGCGGGGAACCGGACCCGGGCGGCGCGCCGGGCCGGGATCTCGCGCCAGACGTTGCTCTACCATTTGAAAGGGCTCGGCATCCGCGGCGGCGAGTCGGGCTGAGCTACACTGGTACCCCATCCCGCGATGCGAAGCGGTTTCCTTGTAGAGGGATGAGCGGAATCTCCGGGGCGGCCAGCGGGGGTGGCGGTCGGGGCTCGGCGGGGTTGGAGGTCGCGGCCCGATCGGGGCGGATTCGGGCGCCCGACAAAAAGGTGGCGGGCTTGGGAGCCCGCCAGGATGAAGGAGGAGGTTGGATGCGTGCGTTCAGGTCGTGGCCGTGATCCCTGACCGCACCCATCGTTAAGCAAACCCCATGCCAGGTTTCTTCGATTGGAGCTCGTTTCGAGCGCAACTTTCTGACCTGCCGATCGATGGGTTGTCGGTCAGCGAATCCGAGCCGCTCGCCGCCCACACCACGCTCCGGATCGGCGGCCCGGCCCGCCTCCTGGTGCGGTGCGCCAGCCGCGAGGCCGTGGCCGCCACGGTGCGGGTCGCGGCCGAGGCCCGGATCCCATGGCTGGTGCTGGGGCTCGGCGCCAACGTGCTGGTGCCTGATGCGGGGCTCGACGCAGCCGTGTTGATGTTGGTGGACGAGTTGGCCGCGGTATCGGTCCACGGGACCCGGCTCCGGGCCGGCGGAGGCGCCCAGCTCGCCCGAGTGGTGCGGGCGGCGCTGGACGCCGGTTTGGCCGGAATCGAGTGCCTCGGTGGCATCCCCTCGACGATCGGCGGTGCGCTTGCCATGAACGCCGGTGCGTATGGCCAGGAAATCATGGATGTGGTTGACTGGGCTGAAGTTGTGGAAGACGGAGGGGGCGTGCGCCGGCTCGAGCGACGGGAGATCGAGGGGGGGTACCGCTGGAGTGTCCTCGGCGTGGGACGGGTTGTCACCTCCGCTGAACTGGCGCTGAAAGCCGATGATCCCGCCGCGCTGAAGGCCCGCGCCCGGCAGACGCGGGAACAGCGCCGCGGCGCCCTGCCGCCGGAGCCGTCCGCCGGGAGCGTGTTCCGCAACCCGGCCGGGGACTTCGCCGGGCGGCTGCTGGAGCTGGCGGGGTGCAAGGGGCTGCGTTGCGGCGGGGCCGAGGTCAGCGAGCGCCACGCCAACGTCATCGTCAACCCGGGAGGCGCGACGGCCGCGGGCGTGCGCGAGCTGGCGGCGGCGATGGCGGTCCGGGTCCGGGAGAGGTTCGGCGTGCGCCTCGAACTCGAGCTCAAGATCCTGGATCGCAACGGCAAGGCGGTCGCCGATCCCGAAGCGGCGCTTGCAAGAAAGCCCCCCGTGTGATAGAAATCCGCCCGCTGTCTACGACGGAGATCATGAAGGAGATCACCGCATGAATATCGAACAGAAGGTCAAGGACATTATCGTGCAGCAGCTCGGCGTGGACCCGGAGAAGGTGAAGCTCGAGGCCTCCTTCGTGGAAGACCTCGGCGCGGACTCCCTCGACACGGTCGAGCTGGTCATGGCGTTCGAGGAGGAGTTCGGCGTCGAGATCCCGGACGACGAGGCCGAGAAGATCCGCTCCGTCGGGGACGCCGTCAAGTACCTGAAGGAGCACGTGAAGGAAGCGTGATGGCGCGCCGGGTCGTCGTGACCGGCGTGGGCCTCGTCTCGCCCCTCGGGGTCGGGACCGAAGCCACATGGGAAGGGCTGATCGCCGGCAGGTCCGGGATCGGCCCCATCACGCGTTTTGACGCCAGCGCCTCGCCGGTGCGCATCGCGGCGGAGATCAAGGGTTTCGACCCGAGCACCGTGATGGAGCCGAAGGAGGTGCGCAAGTACGACACCTTCATCCACTACGCGATGGCCGCGGCCGACATGGCGGTCGCCTCCTCGGGACTCGCGATCACGCCCGAGAACGCCACCCGTGTGGGCGTCGTGATCGGCTCCGGAATCGGCGGGCTGCCGTCGATCTGCGAGAACCACTCGGTGCTGCTCGAGAAGGGGCCGCGGCGGGTGTCGCCGTTCTTCATCCCGGGGAGCATCGTCAACATGCCGGCCGGGGTGGTCTCGATCCGGACCGGCGCCAAGGGACCCAACACCGCGACGTGCACCGCCTGCTCGACCGGCGCGCACGCGATCGGCGACGCGTACCTTTACATCCAGCACGGGTACTGCGACGCCGCGATCTGCGGCGGCACGGAGTCGGTGATCCACCCGCTGACGATCGCCGGGTTCGCGAACATGAAGGCGCTCTCCACCCGCAACGACGAGCCGGAACGGGCGTCGCGGCCGTGGGACCGCGACCGCGACGGGTTCGTGGTCGGCGAGGGCGCCGGCCTTCTGGTGCTGGAAGAACTCGAGCACGCCCGGCGCCGCGGCGCGACGATCTTCTGCGAGGTGCTCGGGTTCGGCATGACCGGCGACGCCCACCACATCACGGCGCCGTCCGAGGACGGCGACGGGCCCGCCCGGGTGATGCAGATGGCGATCGCCGACGCCTCCCTCGCGCCGGAGGACGTCGACTACATCAACGCGCACGGCACCTCGACGCCGATGAACGACCGGATCGAGACGCTCGCGATCAAGAAGGTGTTCGGCGAGCACGCCTACAAGCTCGCCATCTCCTCGACGAAGTCCGCGACCGGGCACCTGCTCGGCGCGGCCGGTGGGCTCGAGGTCGGTATCTCCGCCCTGGCGGTCGCCCGCGACACGATCCCGCCCACGCTGAACCTGGACAACCCCGGCGAGGGGTGCGACCTCGACTTCACCCCGCACACGGCGGTGCGGCGCGAGGTGCGGGTGGCAATCTCGAACTCGTTCGGGTTCGGCGGGACCAACGCCTGCGTCGTCCTCGGCAAGCTGCGGTAGGTTCCCAACCCTGCCGCCCCGCCGGCTTGCTATGTGTCCGACGAATGAGCGATCATTCAGTATGGCCGGGCGGATACCGGCCGCGGAGGGGGAGCTCATGAAGAGCTGCGTGCTGATGGCGTATGTGCCCGACACCGCCTCGGTGATCAAGGTGGCGGCGGCGGGCAACCGGATCAACGAGGCGGACATCAAGTGGATCGTCTCGCCGTATGACGAGTACGCCCTCGAGGAGGCGATCCGTCTCAAGGACGCCAAGGGCGCGCCCGTCACCGTGCTCACCTACGGCCCGGAGCGGGCGCAGCAGGGGCTGCGCGAGTGTCTGGCGCGCGGGGCCGATGCCGCCGTGCACGTCAAGGGCGGCGAGGGCACGTTCGGCGACGCGCTCGCGATCGCGAAGGTGCTCGCGGCCGCGGTCCGCAAGACCGGGCCCTTCGACATCATCTTCGCCGGGATCAAGGGCGTCGGCAGCGACAACGCCCTGGTTGGCGCGATGGTGGCCGAGCTCCTCGACGTGCCGCACGTCACCGGCGTCGTCAAGCTCGAGATCGGCGACGGGTCGCTGACCGCGCACCGCGAGATCGAGGGCGGCACCGAGGTGGTCACGGCGCCGCTGCCATGCGTGGTCACGGCCCAGAAGGGGCTCAACGAGCCGCGGTACCCCTCCCTCAAGGGGATCATGGCGGCGAAGAAGGTGGCGATCCAGGCGTTCTCCCCGGCCGATCTGGGCCTCGACGAGGGGGCGCTCGCGGGGGCCGGCGCGACCTGCCGCTGGAAGGCGCTGGCGCTGCCGCCGGCAAAGAGCGGCGGCGTGATCCTGAAGGGCGAGGAAGACCCCGCGGCCGCGGCCCGGGAACTGGCGCGCCTGCTGCGCGAGCAGGCCAAGGCGATCTGAAGGGGGCGATGATGGCGTGCATCCTGGTATTCGTCGAACAGCGCAACGGCAACATCCGCAAGGCGTCCCTGGAGGCGTTGTCCGAGGCGAAGCGTCTCGCCTCCGGCGCCGGCTGGTCGGTGTGCGCGGTCCTCGCCGGGCACTCGGTCGCCGCGAAGGCGGCGGAGCTGGGCGTGTACGGCGCGAGCAAGGTTTACGTCGCGGACGAGGAACGCCTCGCGCGCTACTCTTCCGAGGCTTATGCCGCAGTCACCCGCGAGGCGGTTGCGAAGTGCGCACCGTCGGCGCTCTTCATGGCGGGCACCGCGCTCGGCCGCGACCTCTCCGGGCGCGTCGCCGCCCGCCTGGGGTGGGGGTGTCTGGCTGACGTCACCAAGCTCGCCGTCGAGGGCGGCGTGGTGGTCGCGACCCGGCCGGTGTACTCCGGCAAGGCGCTCGCCACGGTGGACGGCGGCGCCACCCCGGCCGTCGTCACGCTGCGCCCGAACGTCTTCCCCGCCGAGGCGGGCACCGGCGCCGCCGAGGTCGAGGCGCTGCCGCCCATGCCCGGCGACATCCGGGCGGTCGTGAAGGAGATCCTGGCCAAGGAGGGGGGCGAGCTCGACGTCGCCGAGGCGGACGTCATCGTCAGCGGCGGGCGCGGCATCAAGGGCCCCGAGAACTTCGCCCTCATCCGGGAACTCGCGGGCCTGCTCGGCGCCGCCGTCGGCGCGTCGCGCGCGGTCGTGGACGCGGGTTGGATCGACCACGGCCATCAGGTGGGCCAGACCGGCAAGGTGGTCTCGCC
>NCBR01000271.1 GCA_002279285.1 Acidobacteria bacterium 37-71-11 | reverse complement strand
GCCGCCCCATGCCAACCGCCTGGCTCACCCTGAAGCTCACTGTCTGGACACCTAGATGAACAGTATTGAGGCTAGAGAGGTCCCTTTTCTCCCGTGGCAGTGGCTCAGCGCGTACCAGGCCCGCTAGGCCGGTTGACATGCCCGGGCGCGATCCGTCAGCGCGGAACCGCAGCCGAGGACGCCGTCGCGGACTGCCTGATGACCTCGTCCGGGACACGTTCCACCAGCGTGGGGTGTGCCCCCGGCGCCACCGGAAACAGCCAGAAGTCGCTATCGGTGACGAGCAACCGATCGTACGTCGTGCTGGTCGCCGAGTGCAAGGCGAACCGCCATAGCGGACCGGACGTCGCGTCCAGCACGATGTCAATCATTGGCATTTCCCCCACCGTGCCAGGCTCCAAGAGCGCGAACACGAGGCCATTGCGCACCGCCAGGTCGCGCACGACGATCTTGGCGTCAATGGGCTGGTAGCCGACCGCTCCCTCCTTTGTGAAGTTCTGCGTCACCTCTTTGGGCACAGGGCCGGAGAAGGCGACGGTGCCCTTGAGCCCGGCGGCGTGCCACTCCGCCTCCAGACTGCCGGTGCGGGAAAGGCGCCGCAGTCGGTAGGTGCGAAACCGATCCGCCAGCCAAACGACGCCGTTCTCCGACCGCTGATCCGCCGCGATGCGAACTGCCTGGGTCAGGGCGAGCGAGAACGGGTCCCCACCCTCCACGTCGTCCGGCTTCACGCTTTCGCCCAGCGTCTGCCCCTCGGCGTCGAGGCGGGAGACGAGGAAGGACCTCCGCATCTCCGGTGGGTCATTGGTCTTCGTCTTCGGATGAACGAACTCGACGGGCAATCTGGCAGCGAAGATGTCGGCGCCGGCGAACGCCAGGCCGGTAACAAAGGTTGGGAGCTTGGCGGTGGCGAGCACCTTCCTGTGATCGAAGACGCACACCTTCTCGCGCGAGGCAACGGCGAAGACGTCGCCATACTGGTCTGTGGCAAAGCCGGCCAGTGCCGGGATGACCTCCAGCGGTTCCCAGCCTTCCACGTGCCACCCGCCGTGCCGGTTACCCCGTTTGGTGTACTCCTGGACCTCGCCGCTCGACGGGTCCAGGACGTAGATGGTGTCGTGGCGGTCCTGGGCGACCAGCATCCCCCGCTTCCACTTCAGCCGTTCCAGGTCGCTGTCACCAACGGCCTTTGGAACCTCCAGCACACCCCAACCTGCGACTCCCGTGGCCCAGGCCGGTCTGTCGGACGGCCGTTGTGGGTCGGCACCGTAGGCGTTCGCAACACAGAAGACCAGCAACATAGGGAGGATCGCTCGACGCATCAAATGCCTCCGCAAGTTCCAGGAGCCCGCCAGCGAACTCTTCGGCGGTGAGCTACAGCATTTGTCTCTCTTCTCTCGCAAGGATCAAGCACTGGTACCGGATCCATCCCCTGATATTTCCGTCATCCCTGTGTCTCAAAAGCAGTTCACCCATATTTGGTTTTAATCAGTGTAGTCTCGAAGAGAGCTCTTGTCAAGAGGTGCGCCAGAGCCCCGAGGCGCAGCGGGTATGAGATCAGCTTCGACAGGTCGAGCTCGCGGCTGTCGGCCTCCAGGACGGGCATCGTGTATGACGATCTGACAATTGTGGTGTAGGACCGTCGTGCGGATCCGCGTTGGTGGTATTCGTTTGCTGTCGGGGGTCGCCATGAAATCGGTCAGGGCATGATTGCCGGATGAGCTGGTCAAGCACGTGGATGTCGCGGCGCGCAGGCGACAGCGAAGCCGCGCCGAGGTCATTCGGCAAGCCCTCGAGTACTACCTCGAGGACCAGGAGGATCTGACGCTGGGCCTCGAGCGGCTGCAGGGCCCTGCCGATCCGCTGCTCGACTGGGATGAGCTCCCGCGGCGGGTCAGGCCAGCTCGGCGGCGGAGAAGAAGAATGAAAGTTCGATGCGGGCGTTCTCCGGCGAGTCGGAGCCGTGGATCGCGTTGCGCTCGATCGAGGTCGCGAACTGCTGCCGGATCGTGCCCGGTGCGGCCTTGGCCGGATCGGTCGCGCCCATCACCTTGCGCATGTGCTCGATCGCGTTGTCGCGCTCGAGCGCCATCGGCCACACCGGTCCCGAGGTCATGAACTCGACCAGCGGCCGGTAGAACGGCTTGTCCTTGTGGACCGCGTAGAACGCCATCGCCTGTTCCTCGGAGAGACGCAGCATGCGCCCCGCCAGGATCTCGAACCCTTCCTCCTCCAAGCGCGAGATGACGGCGCCGCAGTTGCGGCGCGCAACCGTGTCAGGTTTCAGGATCGTCAACGTCCTCTGCTTCATCGGTGCACTCTCCCCTTCCGGACGCGGCGGCACGGCGCCCCCGCGCGGCGGACGCGGCCGCGGCGCGCGGTTCATCCCCGCCCCCAGCACGTGGGTCTTGGATCGTGGGCCGTGGGTCGGATACGCAAGACCGTCACCCGCCTCACACCATCCACGAACCGCGATCCAGCATCCACGGTCTCAGATCGATCCACGAACCACAACCCACAATCCACGGTCTCTACCGACCCAGGGCGCGCGCCATCGTGATCCCGATCTCCGCGGGGGTCGCGGCCACCCGGATCCCGGCCGCCTCGAGCGCCTCGATCTTCTCCTTGGCGGTGCCCTTGCCGCCGGAGATGATCGCCCCGGCGTGACCCATCCGCCGCCCTGGCGGGGCGGTCTGCCCGGCGATGAACGCCACAACCGGCTTGGTCATGTGGGCCTTCACGTATTCGGCGGCCTCTTCCTCGGCGCTGCCGCCGATCTCGCCGATCATCACCACGGACTCGGTCTGGGGATCGGCGTTGAACGCCTCGAGCACGTCCACGAAACTGGTCCCCGGCACCGGGTCGCCGCCGATCCCGACGCACGTCGATTGCCCCATCCCCAGCTTGGTGAGCTGGTCCACCGCCTCGTACGTCAGCGTTCCGGAGCGCGACACGACGCCGACGTGCCCGTCCCGGTGGATGTGGGCCGGCATGATGCCCAGCTTCGCCTTGCCCGGGGAGATGATCCCGGGGCAGTTCGGCCCGATGAGCCGGGCGCCGGAGCCCGCGAGTCTCTGGCTGACCACCACCTCGTCGCGCGCCGGGATCCCCTCGGTGATGCACACGATGAGCTCGATGCCGGCGTCGGCTGCCTCGAGGATGGCGTCGGCCGCCCCCAGCGGCGGCACGAAGATCAGCGACGCGGTGCAGCCGGTCGCCGCCTTCGCGTCGGCCACGGTGTTGAACACGGGCACGCCGTCCACCGTG
>NCBR01000085.1 GCA_002279285.1 Acidobacteria bacterium 37-71-11 | reverse complement strand
CCCGGCGACCCGCGACGAGGCCACGGCCAGACGTTGGTCGGCCGCAGCGGCGGTCAACGACATCACCGCGCCGGTCGAGTACACCCGGCTCATCGTGCCGCCCTCGCCGCGCCGGCGGGCGGCGAAGTCGCGAGCGTGGGCCACGGCGGCCGGGTGGTCGAAAATCGGATCCGCGTCGAGACAGAGGACCACGTCCGCCCGGTCGAAGCGCAGCAACGGCCGCAGCGGCTCGCCGAACAAACGCGCCGCCGCGAGACGGCCGTCGTCGCGGGGGATCGCCTCCCACGGGACCCACATCGCCTCCGGAAACGTCTCGGCGAAGCGCTGCCGCAGCCGGGCGAGGCTCGGAGAGGAGCTGTCCTCCGCCAGGACGGCGAGTCCGGCGCCCTTCTTCGCCCGCAACGCCGCGAAGTGCCCTCCGGCAAACGCTGCGAACTCGTCCCAGCTCGACGCGAACGCCTGGCCGCCGTCGCGCCGGAGCACCTGTCGGCTTCGGTCGGGGTCGTACAGCTCGAGCAGACTCGCCTGCGCGACCGCGCTCGCCGCGCCCCGGCTCGCCGGGTGCAGCGGGTTGCCCTCGATCTTCACCGGCCGCCCGTCGTAGCTCGTGACCAGCAGGCCGGTCGCCGCACCGTTCAGTCCGTTCAGTTCCATCGCCGTCGCGTACTGCTGCGGCACGCCGGGGATGCGGTCCTCGGGCCGGTGGGCGAACGGGAGGATCGTCTCCTTGGGCCAGCGGCAGGCGGCGAGGCCGGCGACCCCCAGCGAGGCGCCCATGACCTTCAGGAACGCCCGGCGCGTCTGCGGCGAGGTCAGCTCCTCGGCGAGGCCCGGGAACTCCTTCTCCACCAGCACGCGGAACTCCGGCGTGTCGGCCAGCTCGTCCAGGCTCCGCCAGTACGCCTTCCCCACGCTCGGCCCCTTCACCACGCCCGCCGACCTCCTTCTGCCCGCCGCGTCCTGCACCTGGGGTCCCGCGTTCGCGGGAAGGATGAGCCTTTCTCCTCTGACCACGGGCCACGGGCCACGGACCATTGACCACGGACCACGCCTCTACGGTCCGTCGCGCTCTGCCTCATCGGTGACACGTCCAGCAATCCGTCGGCGGGTTGATGTTGTTGGCCTGGCGGAGCTGCCGGCCGTACGTCTCGGGGTCCTCGGGCGGGACCCAGTCCATCTTCGTCACCATGTCCGGCGGCCGCAGGTGGGGTTCCGGGTGGCGGTGACAGTCGAGGCACCAGCCCATCGAGAGGCGGTGGACCTGGGTCACGACGTCCATTGTGTCCACCCGCCCGTGGCACTCCACGCAGCCGACGCCGCGCCGCACGTGCGCCGAGTGGTTGAAGTAGACGTAGTCGGGAAGGTCGTGCACCCGCACCCAGGGGATCGGCAGGCCGGTCGCGTAGCTCTCCCGGACCGGCAGCAGCTTCGGGCTCGTGGTCCGGATCCTGGCGTGGCAGTTCATGCAGGTCTGAGTCGGCGGCAGCGCCGCGTCCGCCGCCACCTCGACCGTGTTGTGGCAGTAGCGGCAGTCGATCCCGAGCTGCCCCGCGTGCAGCGCGTGGCTGTACGGCACCGGCTGTACCGGCCGGTACCCGACGTTCGTGGTCCGCGGCGAGGCGCCATAGGCGAGCAGCACGACAAGGTACGCCGGCACGAGAACCAACGTCGCTGCGAGAACGGGTCTCAGCAGGTTGGTCCACTTGGGGAACACGAACCCCCCCCAGCCCTCGCCACGTGTCATGAGACGTAATCTTAATCAACGCTTCGAGACGAGTCAAGCCCTCGCCCGGCCGAGCCGAGCCCATTCACGGATCTTCTGTCTATCTACATGATCTCAATACGGTTGCGCCCAACGGTGCCGCGCCGGCGCGAGGCGAAATCAGAGACCCGGCTCGATGCGGTCCACGGTCCAGGCTGCGCCGTTGAAGCTGACCGCGTCACCCACCGCCTTCTCGAGCAACAACTGCGCCGCCTCCGAGCCGTGCGAAAGGATCCCTCGCTCGGGGTCCCCCTCGTACGGTCCGAGGATCACGATCGCCTGCTGCTCCCCTCCCGCCTGCGGCTGCAACCAGACCCGGGTGCCGACCCGCACGCGGGTGGTGTCGACCGAGCGGGGGTCGATGATCCGGACCTTGCCGAGGTCGCCCTGGAGCTCCGAGGCCCTCGCCGAGAGGAACTCCTGCCTGGCACGCGCGGCGTGGTACTCGAAGTTCTCGGAGAGATCGCCGTGGGCGCGCGCCTCCTGGATCGCTCGAAGCGTCTCGGGGATCTCCTTCTCGAGGAGGTTCTTGAGTTCCGCCTGCAGCCGCGCGACCGTGGCCGGGAGCGCCGGGACCACGTCCGCCTCGGGCGCCTGGCGCAGCTCGGGGAAGCGCGCGGTCACGGCACGCCGCAGCCAGTTGCGCTCGTCCGCGAGCCCCCCGGGGTGCTCGAGGATCTGCACGATCCGCCGCGCCTGGTCCACCGTGAGCCGGTCGGCAACGATGCGCCCGGCCAGCCCGCCGGCCGAGAGGATCTCCTTCAACCTCGCCCGGTACGGGCTGAACGTCCTGCGTTCGGCGAGTTCGACGAGGCGCACGAGCAGGGCGCCGCCGCGGCGGTCCTCGAGGAGCGGCCGCAACGCGTTGCCGTCCTCCTCGCACAGCCAGACCAGCGCCGACGGGTGACGCGCCGGTTGCAGGAGCGCCCGGTCGAGGAACGATTGCACCCTGGCGCTCTCCCCGGCCGCGACCAGCGTGTTCGCGATCGTCGAGAGCAGCCTCGGGCTCGGCTCATGGTCGAGCCAACTTTCGTACACGCCCGCCCACCCGGCCGCGTCGTGTTCGCGCACGAACTCGAGAAGGATCTCGCGCTGCTGCGCGTCGCCGAGCTCGGCGAGAAGGGCGAGAGGCCCGACCCGCGCCAGGACGGCCGCGCGAGCGGCCTCAACGGCGCCCGCCGGCGCGCCCGTGCGTGCGGCCAGCATCAGCGCTTCCCACACCTGCTCCGGCGCCGTGCCGTCCACCGCCGCCCGTTCGAGCAGCGCAGCGCCGAAGAACGCCGCCAGCTCGCGGCCGCGCCCGCCGTGCCGCCGCACCAGGTCGAGCTGTTGCGGCAGGGCGGCCGCGGCGAACTCCGCGCGGATCTCATCCTCGGCGCCGGCGCCGGAGGCGAGCCGGTACTGCACGCGGGTGCCGCTGCCGGAGGCGAGGACCCGCTGGTTCTTCTTCGCGCGGTTCCACCAGCTCGTCCACTGCTCCTCCGCGACCACACCCGCGAGCGCGGCCTTGATCTCCGGCACCGCCATCGGGACCGCGTAGCTCTCGAGGATCGCCGCGAGCGTGCCCTGCGGATCGCTCGCGGCCTCGGCCGCCAGCGCCGCCGGCTCCTCGAGCCGCCGGCGCAGGAAATGGCCGGCGGGCAGCGGCGTCAGGTACTTCCGCGCCGCGTCGATCGGCATCGGGACGCGCTTCTCCCGCTCGAAGTCGAGGCGGAGCAACCCGAGCTGCGGGTTGGCATCGACGACCCGGCCCGGCCCCCGGCCCGCCATCGCGAACACGCCGCCGACGTCGTACGCGAGCCAGGTCTCGATGGTTTCGAGGGCCTCCAGGGGCTTGCGCGCCGCCGGCAGGGCGAAGTGCTTGAGCATCTTCTCCAGCGACGGAGAACCCGCCCACAGCCGGCGCAGGCACTCGACCAGGCCGGTCCGCCACTTCTCGCCGTCCCCGAGTCCGAGGCGGATCAGCTCGACGAGGAAGCGCTTGCGAGCCTCCCAGGCGCCATCCGCAAGGGCTTGATCCGCCGCGAGTTCCAATAGCGTCGCGGCCAGCGTCTTCTTGCCGGCCGAACGCATCCGCTTGAGCGCGCCGACGAAGGCGGAGCCGTCGCTCACGCCCTCCTCCAGACGCGCCATCCAGAACTCCTCGATCGCCGCGGAGTCGCCTCCGGAGATCAACTCGTCCCACCGCTCGGTCCAGCTGGCATCGCTCACGGTCGGTAACGATACCAGCGTTGCCCGCCTCCGCGCCAGACACGGGGCCCACGCGAGTCACCGGCGTGACGGATGTGTCACAATCCCACCGCTCCGGTCTTGAGGACCGGACGGAGGAAGACCGATGCGAGCTCTCTTGAGGATCCTGGCGGCGGCGCTCACCCTGGCCGTGACCGCGCCCGGCCGCGCCGACGAGGGGATGTGGATGCTGCACCAGCTCCCGGAGCTGGACGCTCACCTCCGTGCCATGGGGCTGCAGCTCTCGCCGAAACAGATCTGGGATCCCGCCACGAACACGGGCCTCGCCTCGGCGATCCCGTGGCTCGGCGGCTGCACCTCGTCGTTCGTGTCGCCCGACGGCCTGATCATCACCAACCACCACTGCGCCTTTGGCGCGGTCCAGATGAACTCCACGCCCGCGCACGACTACATCACCGACGGGTTCCTCGCCGCCGGCCGCGCCGAGGAGCTTCCGGCCCGGGCGCAGCGCGTCTACGTTTTCAAGGGGTACGACGACGTCACCGCCAAGGTCAGGTCGGCGATCGCCGCCGACGCGCCGCCCGCGCAGCGGATCAAGGCGCTCGAGGCCCGCGAGAAGGAACTGGTCGCAGGGTGCGAGAAGTCGGGGCTGCGCTGCCGGGTCGCCGAGATGTACGGCGGCAAGAGCTTCTACATGTTCCGCCAGCTCGAGATCCGCGACGTCCGCCTGGTCTACGCTCCGGCGCGGGCGATCGGCGAGTTCGGCGGCGAGGTTGACAACTGGATGTGGCCGCGCCACACCGGCGACTACTCGTTCTTCCGCGCCTACGTCGGTCCCGACGGCAAGCCCGCCGACTACTCGCCGGCCAACGTGCCGTACAAGCCGGACCGTTTCCTCAAGCTCGCGCCTGCCGGCGTCAAGGACGGCGATTTCACGATGATCATCGGCTATCCGGGGCGCACGATGCGCTACCGCATCGCCGCCCTCGTAGCCCAGGACACCGAGTTCGGCTACCCCTACCAGATCAAGCTGCTCTCCGACTGGATGGCGGTCCTGGATGAGCGCGCCAAGACCGGCAAGGCCGTCGAGATCAAGGTGGCGTCCGCCGTCAAGGGTCTGGCCAACGCGATGAAGAAGTACGAGGGGATGGTCGAGGGGCTGACCAAGGAGGACCTCGCCGGCCAGCGCCGAGTGGAGGAGGCGAAGCTGCAGGCGTGGATCGACGCCGACCCCGCGCGCAAGGCGAAGTGGGGCGACGTCCTCCCCGCCCTCGACGCGCAGGCGGCGCGCGGCGCCACGACCCGCGAGCGCGACATCCTCGTCCGCTACCTGCCGCGAGCCGGCTCCCTGTTGCCGGCGGCGCTGACTATCGTGCGCTGGAGCCAGCAGAGCGGCAAACCCGACGTCGACCGCGATCTCGGCTATCAGGCCCGCGACGAGCGCACGATCCGCATGCGCCTGACGACGATGCAACGGAACCTCGACCTGCCCACCGACCGCGCCGTGCTCACCTACTTCTTCAGGCGCGCGGCCGCACTGCCGGCCGGCCAACGCCTCGCCTCGCTCGACGCCGCCCTGGCGGCGACCGGCGAGACGGGCGACGCGGCGGTCGCCGCGCTGCTCGACGAGATCCTCGGCAAGACCTCGCTGACCGACGAGAAGACGCGCCTGGGGCTGCTCGGCCTCGACGAGGCCGCCGTCGCCGCGAAACACGACCCGCTGCTCGGCTTCGCCATCGCGCTGCGCCGGGACATGCAGGCGATCGAGGACGAGAGGAAGACCGAGGAGGGCGTGCTGATCGAGCTCACGCCCCGCTACGTCGACGCCCTCGCGGCGTTCCGGGGCACGCCGCTGTACCCGGACGCCAACTCCACCATCCGCTTCACCGACGCCACGGTGAAGGGGTACTCGCCGCGGGACGGGGTTTACAACGAGCCGTTCACGACGCTGCCCGGCGTCATCGCGAAGTGCACCGGCGTCGAGCCGTTCAACTGCCCCAAGCGTCTGGTCGCCGCATACGACAAGGGCGCGTTCGGCCCGTATGTCGCAGCGCCGCTCGGCGCAGTGCCGGCGTGCTTCCTCTCCACCAACGACATCACCGGCGGCAACTCCGGCTCGCCAATCATGAACGGCAAGGGCGAGCTCGTCGGCCTCGCCTTCGACGGGGACTACGAGTCGATGACGTCGGACTACCGCTTCAGCAACCGGCTGTCACGCACGATCAACGTGGACATCCGCTACGTCCTCTGGTGCATGGACTATGTGGACAACGCCCACGCGCTGATGCGCGAGATGGGCGTCGAGCCGTCGAACAAATAGGCCCCGGCGTGTTCGCCCGTGGGCGCAGGGAGTGACGATGACGAACGTCGTTGTTGTCGGTGGGCAGTGGGGTGACGAGGGCAAGGGCAAGATCGTCGACTTGCTGTGCCCGGCCTTCGCCAACGTCGTCCGGTTCAACGGCGGCAACAACGCCGGCCATACCGTCAAATTCGCCGACCGCCACTTCGCCCTTCACCTCATCCCGTCCGGCATCCTCCAGCCCGGCTGCCGCTGCCTGGTAGGGCCCGGCGTCGTGATCGACCCCACCGCCCTCCTCGAAGAGATCCGCATGCTCGAGGGCCAGGCGGTGTCCGTGCGGCCTCGCCTGCTGGTCTCCCCCCGCGCCCATCTCGTGCTCCCCGGCTACCGCGCTCTCGATCTCGCGCGCGAGGCGGCGAGCGGCGCCGCCAAGCTGGGCACGACCGGCCGCGGGATCGGGCCGGCGTACGAGGGGCGGGCGCGGAGGACCGGCGTACGCCTCGGCCTCGCCCGCGACCCGAAGCGCCTGCGCGCGGCGGTCGCCGCCGCGAGCGCCGATCTCGAGCAGGCGCTCGCCCGTTACCCCGGCGCTGCGGTCCCGCCGGCCGAAGAGATCGAGAGCGCGGTCGAGGCCGCCGTCGCGCTGGCGCCCCAACTCGGCGACGTCTCGCGGGCGCTCGCCGAGGCCGACGCCGCGGGGCAACCGATCCTGTTCGAAGGGGCGCAGGGAACGCTTCTCGACCTCGACCACGGCACCTATCCGTTCGTGACCTCCTCGGGGTGCCTTGCGGGGTACGCGGCCCCGGCGTGCGGGCTCCCCGCCCGCGCGGTTGGCGGCGTGCTCGGGGTGTTCAAGGCGTACACGACTCGTGTCGGCAGCGGCCCGTTCCCCACCGAGCTCTCCGACGGAACCGGCGAGCACCTCCGGCGCCGCGGTACCGAGTTCGGCACCACCACCGGCCGCCCGCGCAGGACCGGTTGGTTCGACGCGGTCGCGGCCCGCGCTGCGGTGCGCTGGAGCGGCATCGAGGCGGTGGCGCTCACCAAGCTCGACGTCCTCGACGAGTTGACCGAGATCCGTGTGGCGACGGCGTACCAGTTGGGGGGCCAGACGATATCCGAGTTCCCCGACGACGCCGACGAGGTCGGCGCCGCCTCCCCGCTCTACGAGACGCTTCCGGGCTGGCAGGCCAACTCGTCCGCGGTCACCGCCTCCGAAAAACTCCCCGAGCCGGCGCGGCGCTACGTGGCGCGCCTCGAAGAGCTGCTCGGCATCCCGGTGGTCGTGATCTCGACCGGGCCCCGGCGCGAGGAGACGATCGTGCGCCGGCTCCAGCCCCTTTCCGACTGGAACGTCGGGCTCTGAGCGCTACTCGTAGACTTTGCCGGCCACCCGCAGCCGGCGCAGGTAGAGGATCTCGCACGAGCCGTCGCCGGTGTCCTCGCGCGACAGCGACGACCTCCACCTGACCGTCTGACCTCCCTTGCGACCCTCGATCGCCACCAGCTCGCCGGACAGCTCGGCGAGGTCTCCCTCCGAGAGCGATCGCGCCGCGCGCGCGAGGTTGGAGTCCGCCGGGACGATGTGGGTGTTCGAAGAGTTCCGGACCACCGTGACGTTCGGAAACGGCTCTTCGCCGCTCCAGCGCCAGAAGTACCAGCGCCCGCCTTGTGACCAGTCGAGCCGGCGCCACGCCCCGCCGGCTTCGAGTTCGCCCCACACCATCGCGACATCGCACGGCGACAGGTCCGTGTTCCAGTCGAAGTGGTAGTTCTCGCGCGACACCACCACGCCGCGTAGCACGTAGCTCGCGAGCGGGGTGATGGTGAACGTCCAGCCGCCGTCGTTGACCCGGATCGGTTCCGCACCTTGGAGCGCCGCCTGCTCCGGCGGCAGCGACACGTCGATCGGCGTCGGGTCCTCGGCGCTGGGCCGGGGCCCGCAGGCGCATGCCGCCACCAGCACCAACGACCCCAGCACTCCGAGCGCGCGCCGCCGACCGTGGAGCATCGCGGCGATTATCGCGCGTCCCCGCGGGGGCGAAACGCGGAGCCGGCGGTGAGCACGAACAGCCCAGCCATCCCGACCGTGACGCAGGCGCCGAGCAGGATGGAGGGCGCGTCGAGGTGGACCGGCAGCGAGGGCAGCACGAGGAGGAAGTGTTCGCCGAACAGACCCGTGAGGACACTGAGTGCGGCGGCCGCCAGGGTCTTCCGGCCGCGCTTGGTCCGCTCCGGCAGCAGGAAGAAGAACGGGAACACCAGCACCGCCGCGAGCATCCCGAGGGTGACGACCTTCCACCCGCCCTGCCAACGCGCCAGGAGCTGGCCGGTCTCGTCGGGCATGTTCCCGTACCATACCGGCAGATAGGCGGACCAGAGCAGGTACCCCCACATGATGACCATCGCGAAAACCAGCTTTCCGAGGTCCTGGCGGGTCGCCGCGGTCGATGCCTCCTCGCGCCCGACCGACTCGGCCAGCGCGACGAGCGCAACGGCAGCCAGAAACGCCCCCATGAAGTAGTAGGGCGGGATCACGGTGCTCGGGGCCCAATCGTGAAGGCTCATGACCAGATCGATCGCCCACAGCGACAGGACCGCCGCATAGAACAGGAGGTAGATCACCGCGGCGGGCGTGGAGTTGGAACCGTCGCCGGTGCGGGCGTGGCGAAGGTAGCGACGGCCGGACGCGAACAGCAGCGCGGACGCGAGCAGGTCACGCACGAACCGCCCCGCCCCCGCTCCCCAACCTGCCGCTGCGGCGCCCGGCATCCAGAGACCCGCGAGCGCGAGCAGGACTGCGAGCAGGGCCAGCGCGAACGGGAAGAACGCCGCCCCGGCCTCCGCCACCGGCGACACGACGTGCACCCAGCGCGCATGCGAGCAGCGGACCGCGGCGGAGAACGCGAGCGCTGCCGCAGCGACGCCGGCGAAGAACAGCCAGCTCACGGCCAGCGTGCCGAGCGAGACGGTCGCGAAACCGAACGCAATGCCGGCGACCAGCGCGGCGAGGCCGACCGCCGTCGCGGCCGCACCCAGGCGCGTCACCCTTGGCCCCAGGGTGGCCTCGCAGCGCCGGAGGATGGACGCCGTCACCGCCCGCCTCCGGGCGCAACCCCCTGAACATGGCGGACGAAGTTCACGAGGTTCCAACGGTCGCGCTCCGACAACCCCTCGGCCTGTGAAGGCATGGCGCGTCCCCCGAAAGTGATCGTTCCGTAGATGTACCCGTCACTGCGCGCCCTAATCGTGACGTACGCGAGGTTGGGAGCCGGCGGAAAGAACTTGGAAACCGGGCCGCCGCCGTGGCCGTCCGCTCCGTGGCAGCAGGCGCAGCGCTGCGCGAAGAGCGCCTGCCCGTGCGCAATCGACGCGGGCGTGAACGGCACCGGGTCGCGGAGCGACTCGGCATCGTCGCGGTCGGCGAGCGCGGGGCCGGCGCCGAGGGGCACCGAGTGCTCGGGCGCGGGACGCGGGGCGTCCTCGGGCCGGAGGGACGGTTGGTACCACATGTCGGTGCGCCAGTCGTTGCGACACCCCGACCCGGCGAGCGCCACGACGACGATTGCGAGGCCAGCTCTACGCCACACGGCGAACCTCCTCCGCGCCGTTCGTCCTGAGGATCGTTTCCGCGTTCCCCAGGCCGTCGCCGACGACGAAGATGCCGATGCGGTCGGCGGAGAACCGCGGGTCGAACGGCACCGCCCGGCGCCGCCGCCCCCGTCCCACGGTCACCGCGAGCGACAGGAGGTTCACGCAGGCGCCGACCAACACGGAGAGCTCGAAGGCGATGATCACGAACGGCGGGACCGAGACGATGG
>NCBR01000270.1 GCA_002279285.1 Acidobacteria bacterium 37-71-11 | reverse complement strand
TTCGATGCGTTGGCGCGGCGGCAGTGCAACCGCTGCCCGCAGTCGACCGGCGGCGTGCGTCGCGCCGCCGACCTCGCGCAGGGTGGCGAACGCCTCCCACGCCGCCCGGCAGGCGGGGCAGGCGCGCATGTGTTCCATGAGAAGTCCGCGGTCGGATTCGGCGACCTCGCCGTCGAGCGCAGCGGCGAGCGCATCGAGCGCCTGCTCGCACGCCGGCGCCAGCCGCGGCAGCGCCTTCAGACGCCGCACCAGCGCTGCGGGCGCGCGCACCGCGCGCAGGACGCTCTCGCCTTCGGACATGCCGCGCGCGCGCTCGACCGCGGCCTGGCACGAGGCGCAGCCGGCCAGGTGCTCGGCCAGATCGGCCGGGAGGTCGCCGGCGAGCGCCGCATCGAGGCGGTCGAGGAGGGCGTTGCAGCTGTTCACGACCCGGCTCCCGCGGGCGCGACTCGCATGCGGGGGGTGAGCTGCATCGCCACCGTCGCCGCGAGTTCCCGCCGCGCCCGGTTCAGGCGCGACTTGACCGTTCCGAGTGGGAGGCCGAGTTCCTGTGCGAGCTCCTCGTAGCTCCAGTCGGCGAAGTCGCGGAGCATGATCAACTGGGCGAGTTCCTCGGGCAGCCGTTCGAGCGCAGCCTTCGCGAGTTCGAGCCGCTGGTGGCGGACGGCGCGGGTGTGCGGGTCCTCGCCGCCCGGCAGCGACTCGAGGAACTCCGGATCCACCCAGGTCGCCTTGCGCTGCTCGCGGGAGCGGCGGTACGCGTCCACGAAGAGGTTGCGGGCGACGCGGTACGCCCAGGCGCGGAACGAGGAAGCGTCGGCGACGTACCGGTTCAGGTTCTGCCAGAGCTTGAGGAAGACCTCCTGGGTGAGTTCCTCCGCCTCGCCCCGGTGGCGCGTGAAGGAGACGGCCATGCGGAAGATGTCGTCGGCGGTCGCGTCCACGAGCGCTTCCCAGGCCCGCTCGTCGCCGGCCCGGCAACGCTCCACGATGCTCTCGAGTGCTTCGTCTCTCATCGCACTGTCCAACGCAAAATGGCGCCCCGTGGTTCTCGGTTTCCCGCTCCGGTCGTTAACGGTAGCAGAACCGGCAACCCCAGGCGATCGGGAAGAGACCGGGCTGGCCGGTTGTTGCGAACCATGGCACAATGAGGGTCAAGGGGAGGGCCGGATGACGGATGCGGTCGTGACATTGGAACAGCAGGTGCGAGAGGCCCTCGAGGACGTGCGGCCCGCGTTGCAGATGGACGGTGGCGACGTTGAGTTGATCGCCGTCGACGGCGGCGTGGTCACGGTGCGGTTGCTCGGCGCGTGCGGGGGGTGCCCGATGGCCACGATGACGCTCGTCGGCTTCGTCGAGGAGCGGCTCAAGCAGCGCGTCCCCGAGGTCCGCCAAGTCGTCAGCGTCTGAACCCGGCGCCCGATCCGCGGCCGGCGTCGGCGTGCGACTGGGCGTCTTGCGTCGTCCCGATCCAGCATCGATAATGACTCTGCAACCGGAAAGGGAGGTTCCATGAAAAGGCTCAGCGTACTTTTCGTCTTGACTCTCTTGGTGGTGGGGATCCCCTCGTATGCCGGCGTCTACTACACCGCCAAGACCACCGCCCAGGGCAGCCGCGGGGCCGACGCGCAAGACGCGACCGTCCAGGCATGGGTGAGCGGCGGCAACGCCAAGGTGGTCTTCGAACAGAGCGGCAACCCGATGATGAGCAAGGGGATGTACATGGTCACCAAGGACGGTGGCAAGGCCATCTACATGGTGAACCCGGAAGAGAAGTCGTACTACAAATGGGACATGGACTCCGTGATGGGGATGGCCGGCGGCATGATGAAGATGATGAACATGACGTACACCGACCCCAAGGTCGAAAAGATCTCCGAGGAACTGGACGGGCTCGTGGCCGGGGTTCCCACGATCCACTACAAGTTCCACACCAGCTACACCATGTCGATGAGCATGATGATGATGAAGAAGAAGATGCATGTCGTCAAGGATGAGGAGATCTGGGCGGCGCCGAAACTCGTCGAGGCCGGGCTCGGGATCTGGCTGCGCAAGACCCCGCCCAAGACCAACAACGAGCAACTCGACGCCTTGATCAAGGCCGAGATGGGCAAGGTCGAGGGGTTCCCGTTGAAGACGCGGACGGTCCAGACCTCCACCGACGACAGGGGCAAGGTCGAGACCACCACCACGACGATGGAGGTCACCGACCTGCAGATGCAGGTCGTGCCCGCTTCGACGTTCGAGATCCCGGCCGGCTACAAGGAAACCTCGATGATGGGCGGCGAGAAGGGCGGGAAAGGCGAGGAATCCAACCCGTTCCTCAAGATGATGGGACACGGCAAGAAGGACCCGCAGTAGCGGCGCCCCGCAGCCAACGAGGACGGGCCCCCGCGCCGACCGGTGCGGGGGCCTTGCCGTATGTGGGTCCCACCCAATCCGGGGCAAGAGGCCGTACAATACCGGCCGCACTGCGGCAGGGGGTGGGCGATGGTGGCGAAGAGAGCGGCGTTCGCGTTTGCGGCGGTCCTGATTGCAGGAATGGCGGTCGCCGGAGGGCCGCTCGACGTGTTGCCGCCGGCGGTCCACGACCCGGGCGTGGCGACGGTCGACGAGGTGCTCGGGTTCGGGTGGGGCGCCGAGATCACCGACCCTGAACAGGTCGTGAAGTACGCCCAGGCGCTGGCGGCGTCGGCGCCGTCGCGCGTGCGCCTGCTCGAGTACGGGCGTTCACGGGAAGGGCGCCCACTGTTGCTGCTCGTGGTCGCCTCCCCCGACAACCTCGGGCGGTGGGACGAGATCCAGGCGGGCCTCGCCCAGCTCGGCGACCCGAGGTCCCTGGCGCCGGCGAAGGCGGCCGAGTTGATCCGCGACCTGCCGGCCGTGGTCTGGATCCAGTGCTCGGTGCACGGCGACGAAGCCTCCGGCGCCGATGCCGGTCTCGCGCTGGCGTACCACCTCGCATCGGGCAGCGGCCCCGAAGTCGGGAGGATCCTCGCCAACACCGTGGTCGTCGTCGATCCTGTCCAGAATCCCGATGGGCGAGCGCGCTTCGTCGAATCGAACAGGCAGGCCCGCGGTCCTTCTTCCGACCCAGAGCCAGCGAGCGCGGAACACGTGCAGCCCTGGCCGGGCGGACGGGTCTCACACGACCTCTTCGACCTCAACCGGGACTGGTTCGCGCTCAGCCAGCCGGAGACCGCGGCGCGGGTCGCGGCGATGCTGCGCTACCACCCGACCGTGACCGCTGACCTCCACGAGATGGGCGCGGAGGAGGGG